>NZ_JBEZJQ010000016.1:0-63444 GCF_040653135.1 Actinomadura sp. NPDC048021 | reverse complement strand
GAAACCCGCCCACCGGTACTCGCTCGCGGACTTCGGCCTCACCCCGGAGCAGGTCGACGAGCGCTTCGCCGGAGCCTCGCGCCCACGGCCGCAGCGTCATGGGGCTGCACGACGCACAGCTCGGCCTGCATGGCCTGCCGCGCCGCGGCCATCAGCGCCGGGACGTCCCCGACGACCACGATCTCGGCGGGGGCGTCGCCGTAGGAGAGCCGGACGGCGAGGGCGTGCATCCCGGCGGTGCCGGCGCCCTCGTAGCGGAACTCGCAGACCAGGCGGTCGCCGTCGAGCGGCCCCTCCTGGATCAGCCACGCCTGCCCGGGGACGACCCGTCCGAGCGAGTCCTCCCAGGGCGCCGCCGGGACGCCGGCGAGGCGGTCGGCGGCGCGGGCCGCGGCGCCGCGCCCCTCGGCGGGGCCGATCGCGGCGAGCGCCCGCAGGAAGGCCCGCGCGCCCGGGGTGGCCGCCGCGTGCAGGCAGCCGATCAGGTCGCCGAGCGCGGCGCGCCGGGCGGCGTCGTGCGGGGCCGCCGCCTCCAGGCCGCCGAGCTGCGCCGACGTCCACATCTCGGCCTGCAGCGCGCCGGGCTGCGCGGGCAGGGCGCCGGCCTCCCGGACGTAGGCCGCGTACACCTCGCCGAGCCCCGGCAGCATCAGCTCGGGACCGGCGGACGGTCGGGTCGCACTCACGGCCTCAGCCTATGAGACGCGGGGGAGCGGCCCGGCCGCGCGTTCCGGGAGGCGGGGCCTACGCCGGGACGGTCAGCAGCGTGCGGCCCTCGCCGATCGTGCGGACCTCGAACCGGCTGATCTCCTGGGGCCGCAGCGCCGTGCCGCCCTGCAGCGCCAGCTGGGGCTGCGGCGAGCCGGGCAGGCCGTAGCCCTTCTCGGGGACGGACCAGCCGACGACGGTGTGCGCCCTGCCCCGCCGGTCCACGGCGACCAGTTCGCACGCGAGCGGCCCGTCGACCTTGCTGAGTCGCAGCGCGACCCGGCTCCCCCACGCCTTCTGCTGCGTCGCGACCGTCCCGGTGACGCCGGTGCCGGCGTCGGTCGCCGACATCGCCCGGCCGTCCCGCAGCAGCTGGGCGGTCCCGCCGTCCGGCGCGGAGGCGGCGGAGCCGCGGTCGGCGCCGAGCGTGTACCCGGCGCCGAGCGCCCCGCCGAGCAGCACGACCCCGGCGGCGGCCGCGGCCAGCGCCCGCGCGGTCCGGTGCCGCCGCTCCCGCCGGATCCGGTGCCGGATCAGGTCGGTGACCGCCGCCGGCTCGGGCGGCGCGGGCATCGCCTCCGCCGGGTCGGCGATCGGGCCGATGCCGTCCAGGGTCTGGGCGATCCCGCTCAGCGCGCCGAGCTCCTCGTGGCAGGAGAAGCACGTCGCCAGGTGCGCCTCGAACGCGCGGCGGTCGGGCTCCTCCAGCAGGCCGAGGGCGTAGGCGCCGACGTCGACGTGCGGCATGTCCGGCGCTCTCATGGCGTCACGCCCCTCTCCTCCAGGGCGACGCGCAGTGCCCGGAGCGCGTAGTAGACCCGGGACTTCACGGTGCCCACGGGGATCCCGAGATGCCTGGCGGCCTCGTTCACCGAGCGGTCCCGGAAGAAGGTCTCGTTGAGGATCTCTCGGTGGGCGGGGGACAGGGCGAGGAGGGCTTCGGACACGACGACGGAGCGCAGCAGATCCTCCAACCCGTCGGGCACGCGCATGTTCTCCAGCGGGCCCTCGCCCGCCTCCTGCGGCCGTGCGTTCTTGCGGCGCTGGTCGTCGATGACGATCCGGCGGGCGACCGTCGCGAGCCAGGGCAGCAGCGACGTCGCGTTCTCGTCGAGCTGGTGCGCGCTGCGCCAGGCGCGGATCATCGTCTCCTGGACGACGTCCTCGGCCCAGTGCCGGTCGCCGCCGGTGAGGCGAAGGACGAACGACAGCAGGGGGCGGCCGTACACGCGGTACAGCTCGGTCACGATCACCTGGTCGTCCACGCCGCCGGAGGGCCGCGGGCCGCGGAACCAGCTCCACGGTCCGGGAGGGCGTTCGCGGGTGGCCGAGGCGGCCGGTGATCTGTGGGCCATCGGGGTCTCCGGCGGGGGTGCGAGGGGGTGCGGGGCGACGCGGTGACCGTGGGTGTCACGTTGGGAGGCAGTACGGGACCCCGCGCCGCGCGGTTCAACCGAGGCCGTTTCGTGGGGGATTTTCCGCAATGGATCTTACTTGTTCGCCACCTTTTCCTTACCGTCCAGTCCCAGGGATCGCCGAGGTGCGTCTCAGGGTGCGTACGGGAGGCGAGACTCCGACCCGCGCATCGGAACCTTCGCCGGGCAACGCTCACTCCACGCTTTGGAGCGAATGCGGGCATCGGGCCCATTTGCCCACAGAGACCGAGGGCGGGGATCGGCATGGTGATGGAGAACGGGGAAGTCCAGCTCAGCTACCGCCTGCTGCTGGCTGTGGACATCCAGGGGTACAGCCGGCGCGACACGCGCGAGCAGCTGCGCGCGCAGCGGCTGCTGACGGAGGCGCTCGACGGCGCCGCCCGCGGCGTCGGCCTCGACCGCGCGGGCTGGGACAAGCAGGTCGGCGGGGACGGCGAGCTCGCCACGCTGCCGGAGGGCGTCGACCCGGCGACGGTGGCCGGTGAGTTCGTCATCCTCCTCGACGGGGCGCTGCGCGAGGTCAACCGGGACGCCGGCCGCTTCCGCCTGCGCGTCCGGCTCTCGCTGCACCACGGCACGCTCACGGCCGGGCCGTTCGGCCCCGCGGGCGACGCGCCCATCGTCGTCCAGCGGCTGCTGGACGCGGCGCCGCTGCGCCGCCTGCTGGCCGACGACGCGGACCGCGACCTCGCCTACGTCGTGTCGGACTCGCTGTTCGACGACGTCGTGCGGACCGGGTTCTGCGCCCTGCCGCCGCGAGGGTTCCGCGCCGTCAAGGTCGCGGCGAAGGGCGCGGTGTTCCGCGGCCACATCCTCACCGGCCGCGCCGCCCGCGAGGACGCGGGCGAGGACGCGGGCGGGCCGGGCACCCGGTCCGCCCGCGTCCTCGAGTTCCCGGCCCTCGCCCTGAACTGACCGGGAAGCGACCGGCCCGCCCAGGGGTTGACGCAGGTAGGACCGACGACCGATGGAGGCGACGATGGCGGACGAAGCGGCGCTGGTGAAACTCCTGGCGGGACGGGACATCGGGGTGCTGGCCACCCTCAAGGGCGACGGGCGGCCCCAGCTGTCCACGATCAACTACCACTACGACGAGGAACGCCGGCTCGTCCGGATCTCGATCACCGCCGACCGGGCCAAGGCCCGCAACCTGGCCCGCGACCCGCGCGCGAGCCTGCACGTCGGTTCGCCGGACGGCTGGTCGTGGGTGGTCGCCGAGGGCACCGCCGAGCTCACGGCGGTCGCCGCCGATCCGGACGACGCCGCCGTCGAGGAACTCGTCGAGGTGTACCGGGACATCCGCGGCGAGCACCCCGACTGGGACGAGTACCGCCGCGTCATGGTCGAGGACGGCCGCCTCGTCGTCCGCCTGCACGTCGAACGCCTCTACGGGCAGGCGCACTGACGGCGGCCGGGCGCGGCTAGGCCCCCAGCAGGGCGGCGAGGAGGCGGTTGTCGCCGCGCTGCCAGAGCGTCCCGACCTCGTCGAAGCCCGCCTCGCGCAGTGCCTCGACATGGGTGGACAGCAGCGCCGACTCCGAGCCGTGGTGGCCGGTCGTCTCGTCGCGGGCCAGCGATCGCAGCCCGGCGAGGCCGGGATCGGCGGCGACCGCGTCCCACCACTGGTCCCAGCCCTCGGGGCGGTCCCCGCCGAACCGGCGCGCCCGCTCGCGCTCGCGCAGGGCGACGTCGAGGGCCGCGAGGCCCGGCGTGCGGTCCTCCACTCCGAGGTTGTCGCCGTTGAGGAACAGGCCGCGAGGGCGCAGCACACGCGCCAGCTCGCCGTAGGCGACGCGCAGCTGGGCGGACGACAGCCAGTGCAGGGCGGTCGTGCTGACGGCGGCGTCGGCCTGCCGGTCCAGCCGCAGCCGCGCCGCCCAGCCGGGCTCGCGCAGGTCCAGCTCGGTGAAGGCCAGACCCGGCCGGCCGGCGTGCGCGGCGCGGCCGAGCGACAGCAGCAGCGGGTCGGCGTCCACCGCGACCACGGTCGCGCCGGGGACGCGGTCCAGGATCCGGCCGGCGAGCGAGCCCGGCCCGCAGCCGAGGTCGAGGACGAGCGGGTCGGGCCGCCCGGTCGCGGCCTCCAGGGCGTCGACGATGGCGGTGAACCGCTCCTCGCGGTCGGGGACGTAGCCCTCCTGCTGGACGTCCCAGCGGGCGGTCCAGGCGCTCGCGACCTCGTGGTCGAGCATGGTCATGACCCTCCTGTGACTGTCGTATAAGCTTTGGACAGTCACATTGTGAACCCGGAAGGCGTAACCGGTCAAGTGGAGTTCAACAGTCATACCGATGCGGTGGTGCAGGCGGCCGCCGGCCTCGTCAACGAGCTGACCCCGGGGGAGCGGCGCGGCCGCGCCTACACCCCGCCCCCGCCGCCCGCGCTCGCCGCCGCCGTCACCGACGTCCTCCAGCGCGTCGGGCGCGGCTCGCGCGCCGCCGAGTCCGAACTGCCCGCGCTCGCCGCCGTCGCGCGGGAGCTGCGCGTGGTGTTCGACGCCGTCGCCGCCGGCGACGTCGACGGCGCCGCCGAGCAGGTCAACCGGCTCCTGGAGACGGCCGAGGCCCGGCCCCGCCTGGAGCGCCACGACGGACATCCGTGGCACGTCCACTACCACGGAGCCGACGAGAACGACTGGGCCGGCCCCTGCGCCACCGGCCTCGCCATCGTCATCGGCAGCGAGATGCACGACCGCCTGGGCGTCTGCACCGCCCCCAACTGCGACCGCGTCTACGTCGACACCTCCCGCAACGGCACCCGCCGCTTCTGCTCCACCGCCTGCCAGAACCGGGTCAAGGCCGCCGCGTTCCGCGCCCGCGCGCAGTCGTCCTGACGGCCCCGGCTGGGCCTGCCGGTTTCGCGGGCGTGCCTGTAGCGTGTGGCGATGATCCAGGCCACCGCCACCACCGCCGCCTCGCCCGAGGACCTCTTCCGGCACCTGGCCGTCCCCGAGGCGTGGGGCGCCTGGGGCAGGTTCCCCACCCCGGCGCGGCGGGCGCGCGCGGGCGACACCGCCCCCTACGGCGTCGGGACGGTCAAGAAGATCTGGCCGGCCAGCGAGCGGACCGTCGCCTACGAGCCCTACGAGCACTTCGGGTACGTCGCGCTGTCGGGCCTGCCCGTGCGCAGCTACCGGTCGGACGTCCGGCTGGAGCGCCGGGACGCCGGCACGTTCCTGCGCTGGGAGGCGACGTTCGAGCCGCTGATCCCCGGCACCGGCCCGATCGTCGGCTTCGGGCTCCGGCAGATGCTGAAGGCCTTCGCCCGATGGCTGCCCGCCCACGTCGAGCACTGCCCGCCGGACTGCCCCGCCCGCAAGGCCGAGGGCATCTGACCGCGTCCGGGCCCGCGGGGAGGAACGTGAGCCGGAGGCCGTGCGACCCCCCGCACGACCTCCGGCAGAAAAGGTGCAGGCCGAGAGCACCCCGCAGTTCCCTCGGCCTGCACGACCATGGACCCCTCAGGCGGGGTCGGGACCGTAGACCTCCCACAGCTCCCCGGCGAAGAACCGGCCGAAGTCGAGCAGCCGGCCCGCCCCGTCGGGACCCGTCGCGCGGAAGGTCGTCAGCTGCCGCGCGAAGTCGGTCAGCTGGATGTGCAGCACGCCCGCCGCGACGACCGGCGCGCCGTCCTCCTCGTCCTCGGCGACGTGCCCGTCCAGCAGCCGCACGTAGAGGGTGGAGGTGTCCGGCCAGATCCGCGTCGGCGGCCCGTGCAGGACGTTCTTGCGCCCGCTCAGCGTGCGCCGCCGCCCCTCGCCGTCGGTGTAGAACAGCCGGTACTTCATCAGCCGCCGGTCCTCGGGCCCGTCCGCGACGAACAGGTTGAACGTGCCCCGCTCGACCGGGCGGCGCCCCCCGTGCCCCGTCGCGTCGACCCATCCGGCGGCCGTCGCCTCGTGGTCCGCCTCGGCCAGGAAGCGGTCGGTGTCCGCCGCGGTGATCGTCAGGCGGAACGACAGGGGCAGGCGCCCCTCGGCCAGCTCGCCGATCCGCGTGTCGGACTCCCCGTAGGTGACGAACCCCTTCATCTCCTCGGTGAACGACAGCGACGTACGGCCCGCGACCGCGGTGGACGGTCCCCGTGTCCCACCGCGGCTCCCCGATGCGGGGCCGTACGCCGAGCCGTTCCCCGCCCCGCCTGGCGAGCCGGCTCCCCCGGCCGGCTCGGCCCCCGTGGCGGGCGGGGCGGTCCTCTCCAGCAGCCGCGTGGCCAGCCGGTCGGCCTGCGCGGCGATCGTCAGCGAGGGGTTCGGGCCCACCGGGCCGGGCATCGCCGCCCCGTCGGCGATGTAGAGGCCCGGGAACCCGAACACCTCGCCGAAGGCGTCGCAGACGCCTTCGCCCGGGTGGCCGCCCATAGGGGCGCCGCCCAGCGGATGGACGGTGATGATGCGCTTGCGGAACCACATCGGGTTGTCGGCGTAGTCGGCGCCGAGCACGTCCGCGATCCCCCGCATCGTCTTGCGGACGCGGTTGAACAGCTCCTCGCTGGTCCGCGCGTTCCAGTCGGCGGCGAGCCGGCCGTCCCGCAGGTGCAGCCGCCCGTCGGCGGTCTCGCGGCCCATGCCGAGCAGCGGCAGCGAGCTGACCGTCAGCGCCCCGTCGCCGATCAGGTCCGAGAGCTCCTCGGACAGGTTGGTGTCCGGCGCGTCCTTGAAGAACTCCCGGAACCGGCCCCACAGGAACTCCACCGCGCGCTCGAACTCGCCGCGGACGTCGAAGCCGTTCACGATCCAGTCGGTGAAACCGGGGTAGCCGCCGTCCTGGATGTAGGCGCCGCGGCCCGCGCCGGGCACGCCGTCCAGGTCGTCCGGCAGCCGGATCGCCGTGGTGATCACCGGCCCGCGGCTGGCGTTGAGCGGGCGGACCCGGTTGCGGTCCTTGGCCCGCATCAGGAACGTCAGCAGGTCGCCGTTGCCGCAGAAACGGGTGCCGAGCGCCGAGCTGAGGCCGGGGAACGCCGCGCGGGACTTCAGCAGCAGGTACGTGGTGCCGTACGTGCCGGCGCCCAGCACCAGCCGGTCGCACGTGATCGTCCGGCTCGGCAGGCGGCGCTTGCGGGCGGACAGGTCCGTGTGGTGGACGTAGTCGACCTCGTACCCGCCGCCCCGCCGCGGCCGGATCGCCTTCACCTCGTGGGAGGTGCGGATGTCGGCGCCGTGGTGCGCCGCCGCCGACAGGTAGTTGTGGTCGAGGCTGTTCTTGGAGCCCTCGTTGCAGCCGATGTCGCACTCGCCGCACAGCTTGCACGTCCGGCGGCGGGCGCCGTGCAGGTTGCCGTACGCGGGGTCGGCGATCGGCAGGCTCACCCCGGGCGTGCCGCCCGGCTCCGGCGCGAAGCTGACCGCGAGCGGCGGCAGCGTGCTGTGGAGGCCGAGCTCGGCCGCCGCGTCCTGCATCGCGTGCGTCTTCGGGGTGTCGTCGTAGGGGACCTGGTCCAGCGGGTACGGCGTCGCGCCCATCATCCGCTCGACGGCGTCGTAGTGCGGGTCCAGGTCGGCGCGCGAGACCGGCCACGGCTCGTGCCCCCCGCCGGGCCCCGGCCGGTCGTGCACGAACCAGCGCTCGTCCTTGCGCAGCAGCACGTTCGCGTAGATCAGGGAGCCGCCGCCGAGGCCGGAGGACACGACGGAGTCGCAGCCCTTGAACCCCCACACGTCGTACATCCCGTACAGGCCGGCGTCGGGGTCCCAGAAAGCCCGCCCCAACTCGGCGGGGGAGCGCGGGAAGCTGCCGGGCGGGTACGGCTGCCCGCGCTCCAGCAGGACGACCCGCTGCCCGGCCTCCGCCAGCCGGTACGCGGTGACGGATCCGCCGAATCCGGATCCGACCACGACCGCGTCGACGTGCTCGGCCGCGCCGCCGCCTTCGCTCATCACTCAGCCCGCCTTCCGCTTGAGGAAGTCCACGACCTGCGGGAACACCTCGGTCGCGGAGGCGGCCCCCATGAACGGATCCTGGTGGCCGTAGCCGGGCAGGACCGCCAGCTCGTGCAGCCCGGGAGTGATCTTCTCCAGGGCGCGGTGGCAGACGATGTTGGAATCGGTGAACACGTGGTTGCGGTCTCCGGTGAGGAACAGGATCGGCGTCGTGACCGTGGCGGCGCGCGACAGGTAGTCGTCCGGCAGCGCGGCCGAGCGGGGGTCGCGCGGGTGGCGCTTCACCGCGCGGCCCGCCTTCACCATCGCGTGGAGGTGCCGGTAGTAGTTGACGTTGCAGGCCCCGAACAGGTCGGGCAGCCGGCCGTGCGTGACCGGCGACATCTTGCCGTGCGTGAAGATCGGTTGTCCGCCGCCCCACATGAAGCTGAGCATGTGGCAGGCCGGCTCGTCGCACTCGCGGTGGAACGGGGCGACGGCCTTGGCGAGCATCCAGCCGCGCGTCAGCACCGGAGCGTTCGCGTACCGGGGGTCCAGGTGGCAGGGCCCGAGCACGTACTCCATGAGGGCGGGCCCGTAGCCGAGCTTGATCTTCGACCAGCGCGGGGTGCGCGGGGTGAGCGAGACGCTGTTGCAGACCAGGCTGGTGACGCCGGTGACGGTGGCGGCGAACAGCGCCATCGAGAACGAGATCGCGCCCACGCAGTGGGAGATCACGTGGATCCGCCGGTCGCCGACGTGGCGCCGCAGCTCGGCGAGCATCGCCGGGTGGTCGTAGAGCGCGATGGCGTCCAGGTCGTGGCGCGAGGCCTCGGCGTTGTAGGGGAACCGGCCGCTGATCCGCAGGTCGGCCGCCCACACGTCGCCGAACCCGGCGTCGTGCAGGTGGTTCACCAGGTTGGCGTGCTCCGGCATAATGTACATGTCGCTGGACGTGGTCAGCCCGTGCACCAGCAGGACGACGTCGTCGCAGTCGCTCCGGCGGAACCGGGTGAGGTTCAGGCCGAGGCCGTCCTCGGTCGCGAAGGGGTGCGCGGACACCTCGGCGTCGGCGACGCCCGCGTGCGTGAAGCGCGCGATCCGCTGCTGCTCCATGTCGATCTCCTCCGCTTCCTGACGGTCCAACCCTGCCAAACGCAGATATCGGCGCGGCATCGTGGAGAACCCGTACTTACGGGTGCGGGCGCACCCACCGGACGTACGGGACGTACGTGAAGTAAGAGTCAGATCTACTCGGAACGGTTCATCGCGGTCGCGACGCCGACCCGGGAGGACACGCCGATCTTGCCGAAGACGCGGGAGAGGTGGGTCTCGACCGTCCGGACGCTGAGGTACAGCCGCTCGGCGATCTGCTGGTTGCTGTTGCCCTCGGCGACCAGCAGCGCGATCTCGTGCTCGCGCGGGGAGAGCCCGAACGGCAGGTCCTTCCTGCCCTTGGCACCGCGTGCGGGCGTCCCGGGGGAGGGCACCCGGACACCGAGCCGCCGCTGCTCGCGGACGACCTGCGCCAGCAGCCCCTTCATCCCGCACGACTCGAAGACCTCGGCGGCGGCGCGCAGCCGGTCCCGGGCGCGGGACCGGTCGCCCGCGGCGGCGTGCGCGAGCCCGGCGGCCAGTTCGGCGCGGCCGGCCTCGGGCCGCCGCCCCGCCTTGGCGAGCAGGTCGGCGGCCTCCGCCGCCACCGCCGCGGACGCGGCGGGGTCGGCGGAGCGGAGCGCGTGCGCCCGGGTCAGCCGGGCCAGGCCGGCGTCGCCGGTCAGCAGCGGGTCGGCGATCGCCTCGGCGATGTCGGCCCAGTGCGCCGCGTCGGCGCCGTTCTCCTGCGCGGCGCGGACCGACGCCAGCGCCTCCGCGCAGATCACCAGGGTGCTGAAGTCCAGGCCGAGGGTGCCGTCGCCGCAGGCGGCGATCAGCGCGGTGGCGCCCTCCTCCAGCCGGCCCTCGTTGATCACCGCGATGGCGCGGGCCACATGCGCCATGTGGGTCCACCACTCGCCCGACCCGGTGTCGTTGGCGACGGCCTCGTCCCCGGCCCGCAGCGCCCGCTCGTGGTCGCCCATCCAGGACGCGGTCAGGCACTGCTGGATCAGCCCGTAGGCCAGCACCTCCTGCGAGCGCAGGTCACGGCCGACCGCGGTGGCCTCGTCGGCGACGGCGGCGGCCTCCTCCAGCCGCCCCGTCTGGGCGAGGACGCGCGACTGCCCGGACAGCATGTAGCCGAGCACGAACGTCTGCCCGGTCGTGCGGGTGATCGACACCAGCCGCTCGGCGTGCCGCAGCGCCTCGTCGTACATGCCGAGGAACGACTCGGCGAACACCAGCCAGGCGAAGCAGTCGAGGCAGTCGGCGAAGTCGTTGTCGGACGCCGCGGAGAACAGCCGGTCGGCGGTCTGGGCGCGGTCGATCGCCTCCGCGACCTCGCCGCGCCCGTAGGCGACCATCGGGCGCATCGCCGCGACCGCCGCCGTCAGGCCGGGGCCCCACCCGGGCGCGCTGTCGGGGATGGTCTCCAGGATGGCGTGCGAGCCCCGGGTGTCGATCCGCTGGATCCGGTCGGCGACGAGCCGGATCCGCAGCAGCACCGCCTCGGGGGTCTGCCGGTCGGTGCTGCGGCGCAGCTCGTCCAGGACCAGGGCGCGGGCCTCGTGGATCCGGCCGAGCTGGCGCTCCATGATCGCGCACATGTGCACGGTGCGGGCGCGGCGGACGGTGTCGTCCGGCGGCAGCAGCCCCAGCAGCGTGCGGGCGGTCTCGCGGCCCTCCTCGGCATGGCCGCTGACGGCCTGCACCTGGGCCAGCTCGACCAGCAGCTCCACCCGGTCGGGATAGGCGCCGGCGCCGGCGCCGGGCATCAGGTCCAGCGCGGCCTGCAGCCAGTACGCGGCGGTCGCGGGCGCCTGCGGCGCGACGGCGCGGGCGGCCTCCAGAAGCGTCCGGATCGCCTCGGCGTCGCCGAAGCGCGCCGACCGCACCACGTGGTGGGCGCGCACGGCCGCCGGGGCGCCGAGCTCGGCCAGCCGCTCCGACACCCGCGAGTGCGCGGCGATCCGCCAGCCGGCCGCCGTCGAGGCGTAGGCGACGTGCCGCACCAGGGGATGGCGGAACCGGAACCGGCCGCCCGGCGCGGGACGCACCACGTCGTGGCCGGTCAGCACGTCCAGGGCGGTGAGCGCGGCGTTCTGGTCCATCTCCGCCGCGACCGACGCGAGCGCGGGCTCGAACACGTCCGCGGCCACCGCGGCGCCCTGCGCCATCAGCAGCGCCCTCGGCGGCAGCGCGCTCAGCTCGACCTGCAGCGCCGCCCGCACCGCCGGCGGCACCTCGGTCAGGTTCGCGACGCCCTTCTCCCAGTGCCGGTCGAGGCCGGCGCCGGACGCGGGCGCGGTCCCGCCCGCCATCCTGGCCAGCGCCTCGAGGTAGAACGGGTTGCCGCCGCTGGCCTTGAACAGGGCCTCGCACCGCGCGCGGCCCACGTCCGGGCCGAGGAACTCGCGGACCTCGCTCTGGGTGAGCGGATCGACCGCCACCCGCGCGCCCTGCGGGCCCGCCGCGTCCACCAGCGCCGCCAGCCGCGGCGACGCCTGCGCCGGACGGTAGGCGACCGCCAGCAGGACCCGCGCCCGGGGCGGGTGGCGGACCAGGTGGTCCAGCAGCTCGATCGTCGCGTCGTCGGCCCAGTGCAGGTCGTCGAGGATCAGCACCAGCCCGGACGGCTCGGCGAGCGCCTCCAGCAGGTGCCGGACGGTGCGGTGCAGCTGGTAGCGCGCCACCCGCGACTCCGGCGAGGCGGCGGGCGGGTCGCCGGACAGGTCGGCGAGCGCGGGGAACACGGTGCCGAGCAGGCGCAGCGCGCCGGGCGGCAGGTCGAGGGAGTGCTCCTCGAGGCGGTCGTCGAGCGCGTCGACCACGGCGCCGAACGGCATCTCCTGCTCGAACTCGGCCGCGCGCCCCGCGACGAACGGCAGCTTGCGGGCGGTCGCGCAGTCCGCGAGCTCGTTCAGCAGCCGCGTCTTGCCGGCGCCGGGCTCGCCGACCAGCGCGACGAGGCCGTAGCCGCTCTCGACCGCGTCGAGAGCGCGGTCGATCCGGTGCAGCGCGTCCCGGCGCCCCACGAGCGGAGCGTTGCCGGGACCCCCGGCGGCATGGGCCGCACGACCCTCCATGTCCACACCCCAACAGCGACAGGCGGCCGATACGCCGTGGCCATGCTTCTTGTTGCGGTACCTCTGAACGAGCGGGATTCACCTTATCGGGTGGAACGTCAATAAGGCAGGACAACACGCCCTGCCTGCGCCTTGCCCGCCCGCGACGGCGGCCTTGGACCGTATGTACATAGCTATGAACGGCCCTCGGGCGTCCCATGTCAACCTCGGGAGGGTAAACCGTCCCGGGACCGTGACATCCGCGGCCGGTCAGTCCTCCAGGCCGAGGCGGGAGGCGGCCTCGCTCCAGCGGGCCTCGTCGCCCGACGGCTCGTAGCGGCGCAGGTCCTGGGTGGCGGCGACCAGGGCGCGTGACCCGGCGAGGTCCGCGACGGCGCCGTGCGCGCGGGCCTGCGCCAGGACGTTGCCGAGGGCGGTCGCCTCGACGGGTCCGGCCACCACCGGCAGCCCGCTCGCGTCGGCGGTCAGCCGGCACAGCAGGTCGTTGCGGCTGCCGCCGCCCACCAGGTGGACGACGTCGATGTCCCGCCCCGACAGGCGCGCCGCCTGGCGGAGCGTGGCGCGGTGCGCGAGGGCGAGGCTGTCGAGGATGCAGCGCACGGTCTCGGCGGGGGTGGACGGCTCGGGGAACCCGCGGCGGCGGCAGTGCGCGGCGATGCGGGCCGGCATGTCGCCGGGCGGCAGGAACTCGGGGTCGTCGGGGTCGATGAGGCTGCGCAGGCCGGGCACGTCCCGGGCCGCGGCGAGCAGGCCCGGCAGGTCCGCCTCGCCCCAGGTCCGCTGCGACTCCTGGAGGAGCCACAGGCCCATCACGTTGCGCAGGTAGCGGACGGTCCCGTCGACGCCGCCCTCGTTGGTGAAGTTGGCCTTGCGGCTCTCGTCGGTCAGCACGGGGGCGTCCAGTTCCACGCCGACCAGCGACCAGGTACCGCACGAGATGTAGGCGAACCGGTCGGTGGCGGCGGGGACGGCGGCGACGGCGGAGGCCGTGTCGTGGGACCCGACGGCCGTGACGCGCAGCGCGCCGTGGCCGGTCTCGGCCGCCACGTCCGCGCGCAGGGTGCCGATGCCGGCGCCGGGGTCGTGCAGCGGCGGGAAGATCCGCGCGGGCAGGCCGAGCCGGTCGATGAGGTCCGCCGACCAGGCGCCGCTCCGGACGTCCAGCAGCCCGGTGGTGGAGGCGTTCGTGCGCTCGGCGCCGATCTCCCCGGTGAGCCAGTGGGCCAGCAGGTCGGGGACGAGCAGCAGCGTGGCGGCCCGGGACAGGTCCTCGGCCGCGAGCTGGTAGATCGTGTTGAACGGGAGGAACTGCAGGCCCGAGGTCCGGTAGAGCAGGTCCTCGCCCAGCTCGGCGCGCACCCGCTCCATCACGCCGTCGGTGCGGGCGTCGCGGTAGTGGACGGGGTTGCCGAGCAGCCGGCCCTCCGCGTCGAGGAGCCCGTAGTCGACGGCCCAGGAGTCGATGCCGACCGAGGACAGGCCGCGCGGGGCGGAGCGGAGCCCGTCCAGGACGTTGCCGTAGAGGCCGAGGATGTCCCAGTGCAGGGTTCCGTTGACCCGCACGGGGCGGTTCGGGAAGCGGCGGATCTCCTCCAGGGCGAGGGTGCCCGGCCCGACGCGCCCGGCCATCACCCGCCCGCTGGACGCCCCGAGATCGACGGCCGCGAACATCGCTTCGCTCATTGGACGACCACAACCTCCAGAGTCCGCGGGCCATGCACGCCCTCCACCCGGGACAGCTCGATGTCGCTCGTCGCGGACGGGCCCGACACGAACGTCAGCGGGCGCCGCGGGTCGAGCCGTTCGAGCGCCTCCGGCACATCGGCGGCGACCTGGCCGGCGAGGACGACGATCAGGTGGTAGTCGGGGACGAGGGACAGGGCGCGCGGCCCCTGGCCGGCGCCGTGGTCCAGCACGATCGTGCCGGTCTCCGCGACCGCCGCCGCGCAGCCGGTGACCGCCCCGGCGAGGCCGTCGAGGGAGGCGACCGACGGGTCGCGCACGAGCTCCGCCCCCGTCGCGGACGTCCACTCCTCCGGCAGGCCGGAGGGGACGCCGTAGGCGCCGGGACGGGCCGCGAGCCGTTCGGCGACGGTCGAGGCGACGTCGGCCGCGGCGACGCGCAGGACGGTCGCGCGGTAGTCGGCGACCCGCTCGGCGAACAGGTCGAGGATCGCGTCCTCGTGGTGGCGGCGCAGGTAGCCGCGGTCGATCCGCCCGTAGGCGGCGGCGACCTCGGCGGCGGGCCGGGCGGGCGCCGCCCGCTCGATCCGGCGCAGGATCTCCTCGCGCGCGTTCACCGTTCCCCCTCCTCGCGCCCGCCGCCGGTCCGGGCCCACCAGGCGCGGAACGACTCGGGCGGCGGCGCGGGCGCGTCCCGCGTCTCGGTCCAGGCGCCGAGCGGCCCGGGCAGCCGCCGGATCCGGCCGCCGCGCGCCACGGCGCGGCGGCTCGCGGACGCGGCGCGCTGCGCGAGCCCGAGCCGGGTGGGGGAGCGCAGCGTCCACCCGGCCGCGGCCATCGCCACCCGCTCCAGCGGATGCCGGGGCCCCTTCTCGACGGCGCGGGCCCGCAGGTGCACCAGCACCTCCGGGATGTCGATGGCGACCGGGCACGCCTCGAAGCAGGCCCCGCACAGCGTCGACGCGTACGGCAGCGACGCGTCCACCTCCGACCCGATGCCCCTGATCTGCGGGGACAGGATGGCGCCGATCGGGCCGGGGTAGGGCGAGCCGTAGGCGTGGCCGCCCGCGCGCTGGTAGACCGGGCACACGTTCAGGCACGCCGAGCAGCGGATGCAGCGCAGCGCCTGCCGGCCCACCTCGTCGGCCAGGGTGGCGGTGCGGCCGTTGTCCAGCAGGACGAGGTGGAAGTCGCGCGGGCCGTCGCCGGGGGACACGCCCGTCCAGGTGGAGGTGTAGGGGTTCATCCGCTCGGCGGTGGACGAGCGGGGCAGCAGCTGGAGGAACACCTCCAGGTCCCGCCAGCTCGGCACGATCTTCTCCACGCCCATCACCGAGATGAGCGTCTCGGGGAGCGTCAGGCACATCCGGCCGTTGCCCTCCGACTCCAGCACGACGAGCGTGCCGGTGTCGGCGACGGCGAAGTTCACGCCCGACACCCCGACCTTCGCCGACAGGAACTTGGCGCGCAGGTGCCGGCGGGCCGCCTCGGCCAGCTCGGCGGGCGCGTCGGTCAGGTCCTCCGGAGCGTCCTCCATCGCGCGCAGGAAGATGTCGCGGATGTCGGAGCGGTTGCGGTGGATCGCCGGGACGAGGATGTGCGACGGCCGGTCGTCGCCGAGCTGGACGATCAGCTCCGCCAGGTCGGTCTCGTAGGCGGTGATCCCCTCCTCGGCGAGGAACTCGTTGAGGCCGATCTCCTGCGTCGCCATCGACTTGACCTTGACGACCTCGGTCTCGCCGGTGGCCTTCACCAGGTCCGCGACGATCCGGTTGGCCTCGGCCGCGTCGCGGGCCCAGTGCACCGTCCCGCCGGCCTCGGTGACCTTCTCCTCCAGCAGCCGCAGGTAGTGCCCGAGGTCCGCCAGGACGTGGTCCTTGATCTGCTTGCCCGCCTCGCGGAGCGCGGCCCAGTCGTCCAGCTCGGCCACCGCGGCGGCGCGGCGCCCGCGGATCGTGGTGGTGGCGTGCGCGAGGTTCGCGCGCAGCCGCGGGTCCGCCACCGCGCGGCGGGCGGCGTCCGGGAACGACGGCATTCCCAGGTAGGTCGGCATCGCCTGAGCGGAGCCAACCCGGGGGTGTGGGGGGTCGTCCCCCCACGGTGTACGCGCGGGCGAGGTCATGCGGGCTCCTCCCGCGTCGAGGCGAGGATCTCGGCCAGGTGGACGGTCCGCACCCCGGCGCGGGTGCGGGTGAGGGCGCCGCCGATGTGCATCAGGCAGGAGTTGTCCGCCGCGCACAGCGTCTCGGCGCCGGTCTCCCGGACGGCGGTGACCTTGTCGGCGCACATCGCGGCCGACACCTCGGCGTTCTTCAGCGCGAACGTCCCGCCGAACCCGCAGCACTCGGCCGCGTCCGGGAGCTCGACCAGGTCGATGCCGCCGACCTCGCGCAGCAGCCGCAGCGGGCGGTCGCCGACGTGCAGCATCCGCAGCGAGTGGCACGTGGGGTGGTAGGTGACGCGGTGCGGGTAGTACGCGCCGACGTCGGTGACGCCGAGGACGTCCACCAGGAACTCCGTCAGCTCGTACACGCGGGAGGCGACCCCGGCGGCGCGCGGCGCGAGCCGCGGGTGCCAGTCGCGGATCATCGCCCCGCAGGACGCGGACGGCGTCACGATCGCGTCGTAGGGCTCGAACGTCTCCGCGAACCCCTTCACCAGGGGCAGCGCCTGCTTCCGGTAGCCGGTGTTGAGGTGCATCTGCCCGCAGCAGGTCTGCGCGTCGGGGAACTCGACGTCGTGGCCGAGGCGCCGCAGCAGCCGCACCACGGCCCTGCCCGTCCCCGGGTACATCGTGTCGTTGACGCAGGTGAGGAACAGCGCGACCTTCACAGTGCCTGCCTCCCGAGGGCGGGGCCGCCCAGGGCGGAGCGGCTGGACTCGCGGACGACCAGCTCGGGCTGGAACATCACCTGCTGGTGGGCGTGCCCGCCCGAGTCGTCGCACTCCTCCAGCAGCAGCTCGGTCGCGATCCGGCCGAGCTGGTAGGTGGGCTGCCGCACCGAGCTGAGCGGGACGGCGGCGGCGGCCGAGAACTCGATGTCGTCGTACCCGATCAGCGCGACGTCATCCGGCACCTTGATCCCGGCCTGCAGCAGGACGCGCAGCACGCCGAGCGCGAGCAGGTCGTTCGCGCAGAAGATCGCCTCGGGCAGCGGCGGGCCGGCCTCCAGCAGCCGCCGGGCCGCCTCCTGCCCGGACCGGGCGTTCATCGCCCCCACCGCGACCTCGCGCATCACCTTCCCGGGGAGCCCGGCGGCGCGCAGCGCCCGCAGCGCGCCCCTGCGCCGGTCGACGCACTGGCGCAGCACGGCCGGCCCGGTCACCAGCGCCAGCGTCCGGGCCCCCGCGTCCAGCAGTTCGCGGACCGCGAGCTCGCCGCCGGCGACGTCGTCCACGGCGACCGAGCACTGGTTGGCGCGCGGCGTCGGGTGGTCGAGCAGCACCACCGGGACGCCCCGCTCGCTCAGCCGGTCGGCGGCCTCGCCGTCGTCGCCGACCGGGGTCAGCAGGACGCCGCGGACGCGCTGCTCGGCGAACACCCGCAGGTTGCGCAGCTCCCGCTCGTCGGACTCGCCCGAGGAGGACAGGATCACCGCGTAGCCGCGCTCGCTGGCGGTGTCCTCCACGCCGCGCGCCACGTCGGTGAAGAACGGGTTGGCCAGGTCGAGGACCATCAGCCCGATCGTGCTGCTGTGCCCGGCGCGCAGGGTGGACGCCGAGCCGTTGCGGACGAAGCCGAGATCGCGGATCGCCTGCTCGACGCGGACGCGGGTGGTCTCGGCGACGCGCTCGGGCCGGTTGAGCACGTTGGACACGGTGCCGGGCGAGACGCCTGCGTGCGCCGCGACCTGCTTGATGCCGACCGTCCTGCCCGGCGGCGCGGAGCGGCCGGTCTCGTCTGCGCCCAATCTGTGTGCCCCCGAGTCGTCCGCTGCTGTGTCGCCGCTCACTTTGGTCATTCGATTAAAACGTGTCAACCCGTGGTGGGGGTCCACGGGTCGCGAAACCTCGGCGGCCGGTCCTGGCCGCGTACGACTTCTGAACGTCGCGGGCCCTTGCGAGCACGGGCTTCTCGCAGCGTCGGGCGGGGTTGGCGGCAAGGTTCCCTCTTGACGGGTGCTCCGGGTCACATCTAGCGTCCTCCGCAACATCCCGTTAAAACGTTTTTCATCTGTACGTCACAGACGACCCCCGCGAGGAGGGCCGCGATGAGTGCACCGGGCCGCTCGGCGCCGCCGACATTGGCACTGGTCAACGTGAGTAAGTCGTTCGGCGCGGTCCGCGCGCTGCAGGGGGTCACCCTGGAGCTCCACGCGGGCGAGGTGCACGCCCTTGCGGGGGAGAACGGCGCCGGCAAGTCCACCGTCGTAAAAACGTTCGCAGGGGTCCACCGCCCCGACGCGGGCGAGGTGCGGGTGGACGGCGAGCCGGTGGCCTTCAACAGCCCCGCCGACGCGCAGGCCGCCGGTGTCGCGGTCATCTACCAGGAGCCCACGCTGTTCCCCGACCTGTCGGTCGCGGAGAACATCTTCATGGGCCGCCAGCCGCGCGGCGCGCTCGGCCGCATCGACCGCCGCGCCATGCACGCCGAGACGGCGCGGCTGTTCGAGCGGCTCGGCGTCGCGCTGGACCCGCAGCAGCCCGCCCGCGGCCTGTCGATCGCCGACCAGCAGGTCGTCGAGATCGCCAAGGCCATCTCCCGGGACGCGCGGGTGCTCATCATGGACGAGCCGACCGCGGCGCTCACCGGCCAGGAGGTCGCCCGCCTGTTCGCGGTCACCCGCAGCCTGCAGGAGAGCGGCTGCGCGGTGCTGTTCATCTCGCACCGGCTGGAGGAGATCTTCGAGATCTGCCGCCGGGTCACGACGCTGCGCGACGGCACCTACGTCGGCACCGACATGGTCGCCGACATCACTCCCGACGACCTCGTCCGCCGGATGGTCGGCCGCGACCTCGACGCGCTCTACCCCAAGCAGGACGTCACGCCCGGCGAGGTCGCGCTGAAGGTGAGCCGGCTGACCCGCGAGGGCGCCTTCACCGACGTCTCCTTCGAGGTCCGCCGCGGCGAGATCGTCGCGCTGGCCGGGCTCGTCGGCGCCGGCCGCAGCGAGGTCGCCCGCGCCGTCTTCGGCGTGGACCGCTGGGACGCCGGGACCGTCGAGGTCGGCGGGCGTCCGCTCCCCGCGGGCAGCCCCACGGCCGCGATGTCGGCCGGGCTGGCGCTCGTCCCCGAGGACCGCCGCCAGCAGGGCCTCGTCATGGACATGTCGATCGAGCGGAACATGGGCCTGACCCAGTTGAAGACGCTGCGCCGCGAGACCGGGCGCGGGGGCCTGATCTCCCGGAAGGTGGAGCGGGACCGCGCCGCCGACTGGGGCCTGCGCCTCCAGCTGAAGTACTCCCGGCTCAGCGACGCCGTCGGCGTCCTGTCGGGCGGCAACCAGCAGAAGGTCGTGCTCGCCAAGTGGCTGGCCACCGAGCCGGCCGTGCTGATCGTGGACGAGCCGACCCGCGGCATCGACGTCGGCACCAAGGCCGAGGTGCACCGGCTGCTGTCGGAGCTGGCCGCGCAGGACCTGGCGGTGCTGATGATCTCCTCCGACCTGCCGGAGGTGCTCGGCATGGCCGACCGGATCCTCGTCATGCACGAGGGGCGGCTGACCGCGCAGATCGCCCGCGCGGACGCGACCGAGGAGAGCGTGATGGCCGCGGCGACCGGCCGCCCCGGCACCGGAAAGGCGGCCTGAGCCGATGACCGTCCTCACCCAGTCCCCGGCCAGGCCGGAGTCGGGCGGCCCGCCGGGCGGCGGGCGCCGCCTGGTCGAGATGGTGCTGCGCGCCCGCGAGCTGAGCATCCTCGGCGCGCTGGTCCTGCTCGTGCTCGGCACGACGATCGCGAACCCGCGGTTCCTGTCCGGCCAGGGCCTCAAGGACATCTTCCTCAACGCCTCGATCCTGGTGCTGCTCGCCGTCGGGCAGAGCATGGTCGTCGTCACCCGCAACATCGACCTGTCGGTCGGGTCCGTCGTCGGGCTCGTCGCGTTCAGCGCCGGCAAGTACGCCTCCGGCGGGGACCGCAACGTCGTGATGGTCGTCCTGGTGGGCGTCGGGATCGGCCTGGTCTGCGGGCTCGTGAACGGGCTGCTGGTCAGCTTCTGCCGCGTCCCCGCCCTCGTCGTGACCCTCGGCACCCTGTACGTCATCCAGGGGCTGGACTACCGCATCGCGCACGGCGACCAGATCGGCGCCGCGGACCTTCCGGCGTCGCTGCTGAGCCTCGGCAACGACGGGATCCTCGGCATCCCCTACCTTCCGATCATCACCGTGGTCGTGATGGCGGCGGTCGGCTACTACCTGCGCTCCTACTCCTCCGGGCGCGAGTACTACGCGATCGGCTCCAGCCCGGAGGCCGCGATGCTCGCCGGCGTGCCGATCCGCCGCCGCGTCCTCACCGCCTACCTGGTCAGCGGCGCCCTCGCCGGCCTCGCCGGGGTGCTGTGGCTCGCCCGGTTCGGCACCGTCGTCGCCGACGCCGCCAACGGCTGGGAGCTGAAGGTCGTCAGCGCCGTCGTCGTCGGCGGCGTCGCCATCACCGGCGGCGTCGGCACCGTGTACGGGGCGGCGCTCGGCGCGCTGCTGCTCACCACCATCGGCAGCGTGCTGGTGGTGCTCAAGGTCAACTCGTTCTGGCAGGACGCGATCACCGGCGTCCTGCTGCTGCTGGCCATCAGCGTCGACCGGCTGCTGGCGCTGCGCGTCACCCGGGCGCTGAAACAGCGGTCCCTGGCCTCGGCCGCGCACCGCGCCGCCGCCCCGGAGAGCAAGGAGGGACGGTCATGAGCCGCCTGATGCGGTGGGAGACCGCCGTCACCGCCCTGCTGGTGGTGGTGTTCGCGAGCGGCGCCGGGTTCTCCCCGGACTTCGCGAACAACGACAACCTGTCGTTCGCGCTGGACGACCTCAGCGAGATCGCGCTGATCGCGCTGCCGATGACGCTGCTGGTCGTGTGCGGGCAGGTGGACCTGTCGGTCGCCTCCATCCTCGGGCTGTGCAGCGCGCTCACCGGCAAGCTGTGGGACGGCGGCATGTCCATCGAGGCGATCATCCCGCTGGTGCTGGTCGTCGGCGTGGTCTGCGGGCTGGTGAACGGCCTGCTGGTGACCCGGCTCGGGCTGCCGTCCCTCGCCGTGACGATCGGCACGCTGACCCTCTACCGGGGTCTGGCGTACGTGACGCTCGGCACCGGGGCGATCTCGGAGTTCCCCGCCGCCTACACCGATCTCGCGACGTCCTCCATCCCGGGCACGCCGATCCCGTACCCGGTCGCGCTGTTCGCCGTGCTCGCCGCCGCCACCGGCGTCGTCCTGCACGCCACCGGCGTCGGGCGGTCGCTGTTCGCGATCGGCGCGCAGGAGGACGCCGCCTACTTCGCCGGCATCCGGGTCAAGCGCATCAAGCTGATCCTGTTCGCGGTGTCCGGCCTCGTCGCCGGGTTCGCCGGCGTCGTCTACACGCTCCGCTACGGCAGCGCCCGCGCCGACAACGGCATCGGCCTGGAGCTCGCCGTCATCGCGGCGGTGCTGCTCGGCGGCGTCGACTTCGACGGCGGCAAGGGCACCCTCGGCGGCGTCATCGCGGCCGTGCTGCTCATCGGCCTGCTCCGCAACCTGCTGATGCTCAACGACGTCTCCACCGAGGTCCAGTCGATCGTCACGGGCCTGCTGCTCATCATCAGCGTCCTCACGCCGCGGCTGATCGCCGTGGCGCGCGAGGCCCGAGGCCGGCGGCGGGGCGCGAGACCCGCGGTCCCCGCCGCCGCACCGTGATCCCACCGCATCTCGAACCCGACCGCACGACCCCCGCCCCCCGCCGCATGTCCACCGACCCCGTAGCACGACCCGGAACTGTGAAAGGCACCCTGATGAGCATTCGTATGCGCGCCCCGCGCCGGCTGGCGGCCGCCGCCACGGCGGGCGCTCTGGCCCTCAGCCTGGCCGCCTGCGGCGGGACCACCAAGGACTCCGCGTCCGGCTCGGGGGACGCCAAGGCCGGGGGCAAGGCCTCGGCGAACCCGAACGCGCCGCTGAAGAAGGGCCTGAAGCTGGCCTTCCTGCCCAAGCAGGTCAACAACCCCTACGAGACGATCGTCGACAACGCCGGCATCGCGGCGGCCAAGGAGTTCGGCGGTGAGGCCAAGGAGGTCGGCCCGTCCGACGCCTCGGCGTCCTCGCAGGTCTCCTACATCAACACGCTGATCCAGCAGCGGCACGACGCGATCCTCATCGCCGCCAACGACGAGAACGCGGTGTGCGGTCCGCTCAAGCAGGCGATGTCCAAGAACATCAAGATCGTCGCCTACGACTCCGACACCAACCCCGAATGCCGGGACGTGTTCATCAACCAGGCCAGCTCCGAGGAGATCGGCCGCAGCGAGGTCAAGCTGCTGTCCGAGCAGATCGGCGGCGAGGGCGAGATCGCGATCCTGTCGGCGACCGCGAACGCCACGAACCAGAACACCTGGATCAAGTTCATGCAGGACGAGCTGAAGAAGCCCGAGTACTCCAAGATGAAGCTCGTCAAGGTGGCCTACGGCGACGACGACGACCAGAAGTCGTTCCAGCAGACCCAGGGCCTGCTGCAGGCGTACCCGAACCTGAAGGGCATCATCTCGCCGACCACGGTCGGCATCGCCGCCGCCGCCCGCTACATCTCCGGCTCCAAGTACAAGGGCAAGGTCGCGCTGACCGGCCTCGGCACCCCCGACCAGATGCGCAAGTTCGTCAAGGACGGCACGGTCAAGGGCTTCGAGCTCTGGGACCCGAAGAACCTCGGCTACCTCGCCGCGTTCGCGGCGGCGGCGCTGTCGTCCGGCCAGATCACCGGCGCGGAGGGCGAGAAGTTCACGGCGGGCAAGCTCGGCGAGCGCACGATCGGCGCCAACGGCGAGGTGATCCTCGGCCCGCCGACCGTGTTCGACGCCAAGAACATCGACCAGTACCACTTCTGAGCCTGAGCGAAGCGAACCGCTAGGCGTGGGGGCCGCCCCCCACGAGGAGACGAACAGATGTCCGGAAGCACGAAGCGCGTCTGCTTCCTGCTGAAGGTCAGGCAGGACCGCCTGGAGGAGTACAAGCTGCGCCACCAGGCGGTCTGGCCCGACATGCTCAGCGCTCTGCGCGACACCGGCTGGCACAACTACTCGCTGTTCCTGCGCGAGGACGGCCTTCTCGTCGGCTACCTGGAGACCGACGACTTCGAGGCCGCCCAGGAGGCGATGGCCCGCACCGAGGTGAACGCGCGGTGGCAGGCGGAGATGGCGCCGTTTTTCGAGGACCTCGACGGCCGCCCCGACGAGGGGATGCGGACGCTCCCCGAGGTCTTCCACCTCGACTGACGAGGACCGGAGAGAAGAGAGAGGCAAGCGTGAACGACACCAGCGCGGTGAAGGACGCCCTGCGCCGCCAGCAGATCGAGACCCCCTCGTGGGCGTACGGGAACTCGGGGACCCGGTTCAAGGTCTTCGCCCAGCCGGGCGTGCCGCGCACCCCGCAGGAGAAGATCGACGATGCCGCGCAGGTGCACCGGTTCACCGGCGTCGCCCCCAGCGTGGCGGTCCACATCCCCTGGGACCGGGTGGACGACTACGCCGCGCTGGCCGCCCACGCCAAGGAGCGGGGCGTGCGGATCGGGGCGGTGAACACCAACGTCTTCCAGGATGACGACTACATGCTCGGCAGCGTCACCAACCCCGACCCCGCCGTCCGCCGCAAGGCCCTCGACCAGCTGCTCGAAGCGGTCGACATCATGGACGCGACCGGGTCCCGCGACCTGAAGCTGTGGTTCTCCGACGGGACGAACTACCCGGGGCAGGACGACATCCGCGACCGGCAGGACCGGATGGCCGAGGCCCTCGCCGCCGTGTACGAGCGGCTCGGCGACGACCAGCGGTTCCTGCTGGAGTACAAGCTGTTCGAGCCGGCGTTCTACGCGACCGACCTGCCGGACTGGGGCACCTCCTACGCGCACTGCCTGAAGCTCGGCCCGAAGGCGCAGGTCGTGGTCGACACCGGCCACCACGCGCCCGGCACCAACATCGAGTTCATCGTGGCGTTCCTGCTGCGCGAGGGGAAGCTCGGCGGCTTCGACTTCAACTCCCGCTTCTACGCCGACGACGACCTGATGGTGGGCGCCGCCGACCCGTTCCAGCTGTTCCGGATCATGTACGAGGTGGTGCGCGGCGGCGGCTACGACGTCGAGACGGGCGTGGCGTTCATGCTCGACCAGTGCCACAACATCGAGCCGAAGATCCAGGGCCAGATCCGCTCGGTGATGAACGTCCAGGAGGCCACGGCGAAGGCGCTGCTGGTGGACGTCGACGCCCTGCGGTCGGCGCAGCGGTCCGGTGACGTCCTGGAGGCGAACGCCGTGTTCATGGACGCCTACAACACCGACGTCCGGCCGCTGCTCGCCGAGCTGCGCGAGGAGATGGGCCTGCACCCGGACCCGGTCGCCGCCTACAAGGCGTCCGGCTACCACCAGCGGATCGTCGAGGAGCGCAAGGACGGCCAGGCGGCCGGCTGGGGCGCCTGAGCGTCCTTCGCTCGCACACGAGGCCACGCACGCACATGAGGAGATATCCGATGACCGCCACTCCACCCGAGGTGGAGCATCTGCTGGAACGCGCCAACACCCTCGGCTCGGACCCGCGCAACACCAACTACGCGGGCGGCAACGCGTCCGCGAAGGGCACCGTCACCGACCCGGTGACGGCCCGCGACATCGAGCTGATGTGGGTGAAGGGCTCGGGCGGCGACCTCGGCACCCTCACCGAGAAGGGCCTGGCCGTCCTGCGGCTGGACCGGATGCGCGCCCTCGTGGACGTCTACCCGGGCGTCGAGCGCGAGGACGAGATGGTCGCGGCGTTCGACTACTGCCTGCACGGCAAGGGCGGCGCCGCCCCGTCGATCGACACCGCGATGCACGGCCTCGTGGAGGCCGCGCACGTCGACCACCTGCACCCCGACTCCGGCATCGCGATCGCGACGGCCGCCGACGGCGAGGAGCTGACGCGCCGGATCTTCGGCGACCGGGTGGCGTGGGTGCCGTGGCGGCGCCCCGGCTTCCAGCTCGGCCTGGACATCGCCGAGATCAAGCGCGTCAACCCCGGCGCCATCGGGGTGATCCTCGGCGGGCACGGCATCACCGCCTGGGGCGAGACGAGCGAGGAGTGCAAGGCCAACTCGCTCGACATCATCCGCACCGCCGAGGCCTACATCGCCGAGCACGGCAAGGCCGACCCGTTCGGCGAGGTCGTCCACCCGGTGCTGCCCGAGGAAGAGCGGCACGCGCGCGCCGCCGCGCTGTTCCCGCTCGTCCGGGGCCTGGCGTCCACGGACCGCCCGCAGGTCGGGCACTACACCGACAGTGAGGCCGTCCTGGACTTCGTGTCGCGCGCCGAGCACCCCCGGCTCGCCGCGCTCGGCACGTCGTGCCCGGACCACTTCCTGCGCACCAAGGTCGCGCCGATGGTGCTGGACCTGCCGCCGGACGCGCCGCTCGACGAGGCCAAGGCGCGGCTGAGGGAACTGCACGCCGCCTACCGCGAGGAGTACGCCGCCTACTACGACCGGCACGCCGGCCCGGACTCGCCGCCGATGCGCGGCGCGGACCCGGCGATCGTGCTGGTGCCGGGCGTCGGGATGTTCTCCTTCGGGGCGAACAAGCAGACCGCGCGGGTCGCCGGCGAGTTCTACGTCAACGCGATCAACGTGATGCGCGGCGCGGAGGCGCTGTCGTCGTACGCGCCCATCGACGAGGCGGAGAAGTTCCGCATCGAGTACTGGGAGCTGGAGGAGGCCAAGCTGCGCCGGATGCCGGCGCCGAAGCCCCTCGCGTCCCGCGTCGCCCTCGTCACCGGCGGCGGCTCGGGGATCGGCGCGGCCACCGCCCGCCGCCTCGCCGACGAGGGCGCCTGCGTCGTCGTCGCCGACCGCGACCTCGCGGCCGCCGAGAAGGTCGCCGCCGGGATCGGCGCCGGCGCGCTGCGCGCCTCCGACGTCGCCGTCGCCGCCGGCGCGGACGTGACCTCGGAGGACGAGATCGCCGCGGCCGTCCGGGAGGCGGTCCTGGCCTTCGGCGGCGTGGACCTCGTCGTCAACAACGCCGGGCTCTCCATCTCCAAGCCGCTGCTGGAGACGACCGTCGCCGACTGGGACCTCCAGCACGACGTCATGGCGCGCGGCTCGTTCCTGGTGTCCCGCGAGACCGCCCGCGTCATGGTCGAGCAGGGGATGGGCGGCGACATCGTCTACATCTCGTCCAAGAACGGGGTGTTCGCCGGGCCGAACAACATCGCCTACGGCGCGACCAAGGCCGACCAGGCGCACCAGGTGCGGCTGCTGGCCGCCGAGCTCGGCGAGCACGGCATCCGCGTCAACGGGGTCAACCCGGACGGGGTCGTGCGCGGTTCGGGGATCTTCGCCGGCGGGTGGGGCGCCAAGCGCGCCGCCGTGTACGGCGTCGAGGAGGAGAGGCTCGGCGAGTTCTACGCCCAGCGGACGCTGCTCAAGCGCGAGGTGCTGCCCGAGCACGTCGCCGCCGCCGTCTTCGCCCTCACCGGCGGGGACCTGACCCACACCACCGGACTGCACGTCCCCGTGGACGCCGGCGTCGCCGCCGCGTTCCTGCGCTGAGGAGGATCCCAGACGGAACGAGGCCGGCCGGCGGCCCGGACCGCGCGGCCGCGGCGCTCACCCCGCCGCGGCCGCGCCGTCCCCACCCGGGCCGCCGGCCGTGCCTGCTGGGCCCGCTCGACCAAGTGAACCCGAAGGGACAACGATGCCGCCGGCCGGGAAGTTCGCACCCTCCTCTGTGTCCGCCGTCACCTCCCGGACCCGGGGGTCCGCGTCCGGTGGGCATGTCCCCATGAAGAGGGCGTCCGCCGGGCGCCGCACCCTCACGGCCCGTTAGGAGAGGACAAGCAATGGCAGACACCACAGCGCCGCCGCCGGTCAAGGTCGGCCTCGTCGCCGGCGGGCTCGGCGCCTACTGGCCGCAGTTCCCCGACCTGCTGCCGCAGCTCAAACGGTCCGCCGAGCGTGTCTCGGAGCGGATGCGCGGGCTCGGCGCCGAGGTCGTCGACGTGGGGTTCATCTCCGACGCGCAGGAGGGCGCGGCCGCGGCCGAGCGGCTGCGCGCCGCGGGCTGCGACATCATCGTCGGCTTCCTCACCACCTACATGACCGCGACGATGCTGGTCCCGGTGGCGCAGCGGGCGGACGCGCCGGTCCTGCTGATCAACCTGCAGCCGACCGAGTCGATGGACCACGCGACCTTCGACACCGGGCAGTGGCTCGCCTACTGCGGCGCCTGCCCGCTGCCGGAGATGGCGAACGCGTTCGCGCGCTGCGGCGTCCCGTTCCGCTCGGTGTCGGGCTACCTGGAGGACGAGCGCGCCTGGGCGAAGATCGGCCGCTGGGTGCGCGCCGCCGGGGTCCGCGCGGCGCTGCGGCGGGGCCGGCACGGGCTGATGGGCCACCTGTACCCGGGCATGCTCGACGTCTCCACCGACCTCACGCTCGTCAGCGCCAACTTCGGCGGGCACGTCGAGGTGCTGGAGTTCGACGACCTGCGCGTCCGGGTGGAGAAGGTCACCGACGCCGAGACGGCCGCCAAGAAGGCCGAGGCGGAGAAGATCTTCGAGCTGGACGCGTCCGTCAACGACGACGACCTGACCTGGGCGGCCCGCGTCTCGGTCGGCCTCGACCGCCTCGTCGAGGACTTCGAACTCGACAGCCTGGCCTACTACCACCGCGGCCTGGACGGCGAGATCCACGAGCGGCTCGGCGCCGGGATGATCCTCGGCGCCTCGCTGCTCACCGCGCGCGGGATCCCGGCCGCCGGGGAGTACGAGCTGCGCACCTCCCTGGCGATGCTGGTCGCCGACCGGCTCGGCGCGGGCGGCTCCTTCACCGAGCTGCAGGCGCTCGACTTCCACCGCGGCCACGTCGAGATGGGCCACGACGGGCCCGCGCACCTGGCGATCAGCGCCCGCCGCCCGCTGCTGCGCGGCCTCGGCGTCTACCACGGCAAGCGCGGCTACGGCGTGTCCGTCGAGTTCGACGTCAAGCACGGCCCGGTCACCGCGTTCGGGATCATCCAGCGCCGCGACGGCAGGTTCGCGTTCGTCGCGTCCGAGGGCGAGACCGTGGACGGGCCGCTGCTGCAGATCGGCAACACCACCTCCCGCGTCGACTTCGGCTGCGACCCCGGCGAGTGGACCGACGCGTGGTCGGCCACCGGCATCTCCCACCACTGGGCCCTCGGGACGGGCCACCGCGTCGCCGACCTGAAGGCCCTCGCCGACCTCCTGGAGATCGAACTGGTCCATGTGAACCCCTGACGACACCCTTACGGCGCGACGCCGTCACCCCCCACCCCCGCGCAGGTCCGAAGGATGTTCCGTCATGCCCAAAATCCCCCCACCACGCGGTGCCGTATGCGGTGCCGCCCTATGCCTCGCGCTCACCGCCGTCACCGCCCTGCCCGCCCGCGCTGACGCCTCGGGGCTGCACGCCACCGGGCTGCGGACCGACGCGCTCGACGACCCCATCGGCATCGACGACACGACGCCCGCCCTGAGCTGGCACTTGGCGGCCCCGGGCCGCGGCTCGGCCCAGACCGCCTACCAGGTGGTCGCGGCGACGTCCCGGGACCGGCTCGGCCGCGCCGACCTGTGGGACTCCGGCAGGGTTTCCTCCTCCGCCGCCGGCGCCGTCTACCGGGGCACGGCGCTCACCTCCCGCCGCCAGGTGTGGTGGCGGGTCCGGGTCTGGGACGGCTCCGGGCGCGCGTCGGGCTGGAGCGGCCCCGCCCGGTTCGAGACGGGCCTCCTCGCCAAGGACGACTGGTCCGGCAAGTGGATCGGCGACGAGCGCTGGCTGAACCGGGCGCCGACTCCCGCCACCGTCGCGCTGCCCGCCGGAACCAGGGCCCGCCACCTGCGGCTGGACGTGACGAAGCTCGGCCTCCCCGTCAAGGAGGGCAGCTCGCTGCTGTCGCGGCTCCAGCTCGCCGAGATCGAGGCGCTCGACCCGTCCGGGACGAACGTGGCGAAGGGCGCGAAGGTCACCGCGTCCGAGGTCCGCGAGTACCCCGGCAAGTGGATGCCGGAGTTCGTCACCGACGGGTCCCTCACCACGCAGACGGCGCCGTTCGGGTACACCAGCCCCGCCTACGGCTCGCAGGACCCCGGCCACCACATCTGGCTTCAGCTCGACCTCGGCGCCGTCAAGGACCTCGCCTCGGTCAAGCTCTACCCGCGCACCGACCTGATGACGAGCGACGGCAAGACGCCGAACTTCCCCGTCGACTACACGCTGCAGACCTCCGACTCGGCGGACGGCCCGTTCGCCACGGCCAAGAGCGTCACCGGGCAGGAGCCGCCGCCCGCGTACCAGACCGACCTTCCCCGCCTGCCCCTGCTCGCCCGGCAGTTCTCCCTGAAGGACGAGGTGCGGTCGGCGCGGCTCTACATCACCGCGCTCGGCATCTACGACGCCACCGTCAACGGCCGCCCGGTGAGCGACGCCGTCCTGGAACCGCCGAACACCGACTACCGCAAGCGGGCCGAGTACGCGGCCTACGACGTCACGAAGCTGCTGCGGCGCGGCGGCAACGCGATCGGCGTCCGGCTCGGCAACGGCACCTACAACGTCACCTCCACCAGCGACCGGTACACCAAGTACGTCGGGGCGCAGGGCGCGCCGAAGCTGCTCGCCCAGCTGGAGGTCACGCTCGCGGACGGGACGACCGCGCGGGTCGCGACCGACTCGTCCTGGCGCACCGACCTCGGCCCGACCACCTTCACCCACTGGTACGGCGGTGAGGACGAGGACGCCCGCCTCGCCCGCGCGGGCTGGGACGAGCCGTCGGCGGACCTGGCGGCCTGGCGCCCGGCCGCCGAGGCGCCCGACCCCGGCATCGCGCTCACCGCGCGCATGTCGCCGGCGATCGTGCCCGTCGGGCGCCGCCGGACCGTGAAGGTCACGCAGCCGGAGAAGGGCACCTACGTCTTCGACCTCGGTGAGAACGTCGCGGGCTGGCCGGAGATCCGGGTCGGCGGCCCGCGCGGGACGGAGCTGGCGCTCACGCCGGGGGAGCGGCTCGGCGCGGACGGCCTCGTCGAGCAGGGCACGATGATCGCCGGCGGGGCGCGGCGCCCCCCGATCGAGGACCACTACACCCTCGCCGGGGAGGGCACCGAGACCTGGCACCCCCGCTTCGTCTACCACGGCTTCCGCTACCTCCAGGTGACGGGCCTGCCGTCCGCCCCGGACGCGGACGCCGTGTCGGCGGTCGTGCTGCGCGCGGGCAACGCCTCCGCCGGCTCGTTCGAGAGCTCCGACCTGCTGCTGAACGGCATCCACAAGATCATCGACCGGTCGATCCAGGGCAACATGTTCAGCATCCTGACCGACTGCCCCGACCGGGAGAAGCTCGGCTGGCTGGAGGAGACCCAGCTCGTCCAGGGGTCGGTCACCCGCAACTACGACGTCGCGGCCTACTACCCGGCGCTGCTGCGCAACATGGCCGAGGCGCAGACATCCGACGGGCTCGTCCCCGACATCGCGCCCGAGTACGTCCAGTTCTCCGGCGGCGTCCGCGACGACCCCAACTGGGGGAGCGCCATCATCCTGGCCGCCTGGCAGTACTACCGCACCTACGGCGACGCCCGCCCGCTGCGCGACTTCTACCCGAACATGCAGCGCTACCTGGACTACCTGACCTCCAAGGCGAAGGGGAACCTGCTCGACTACGGCCTCGGCGACTGGGCCGCCGTCGACAAGACCACGCCGCGCGGGATCGCCGCCACCTACGGCTACCAGCGCAGCGCCGCCGCGCTCGCCTCCGTCGCCGGCCTGCTCGGCAAGGACGACGACGCCGCCCGCTACCGCAGGCTCGCGGGCGACATCGCCGCCGCCTTCAACGCCGAGTACCTGGACGAGGCCGGGCACACCTACGGCTCGGGCAGCCAGGCCGGGAACGCGTTCGCGCTCGACCTCGGCATCGTCCCCGAGGCGCAGCGCCAGGCCGTCCTCGACCACCTCGTCGCCTCGGTCAAGGGCAAGGGCCACCACCTCACCGTCGGCGAGATCGCCCTGCCGGCCCTGTTCCGGGTGCTGTCGGCGGCCGGGCGCGACGACGTCATCCTCGCCGTCGCCCAGCAGGTCACCGACCCCAGCTACGGCTACCAGGTCGTGCACGGCGCGACCGCGCTCACCGAGTACTGGGACGGCCCGACCGGCTACGGCTCCCAGAACCACTTCATGCTCGGCGCGATCGACGAGTGGTTCGGCGCCGGGCTCGCCGGGATCGGCCAGGCGGGCGACTCGGTCGCCTTCGGCAAGCTCGTGGTCCGGCCCGCCGTCGTCGGCGACCTGACCCGCGCCGCCTCCACCTACCGCACACCCCGCGGCGCGGTCTCCAGCGCGTGGCGCCGCTCCGGGCACGACCTGCGGCTCGACGTGACCGTCCCGCCGGGCGCCCCCGCCCGCGTGGAGGTGCCGCTGCTCGGCGCGTCCGGCGCCACCGCCCCGGCGGGCGCCCGGTCCCTGGGCGTCCAGGACGGGCGGGCCGTGTACGAGGTCGGATCCGGGTCCTGGACGTTCAACGTCCGCACGCCCGAGGCCGTGCACCAGGACCGCACCCAGCTCGCCGTCGAACCCCCGTTCGGCGCCGACGTCCCCGTCATCGACGGAGAGTCCTCGACGGCCCGGTTCCGCGTCACCAACCTCGAGCGGCACGCCGTCACCGTCCCGGTGAAGGCCGCCGCGACGGACGGCTTCACCGCCGGGGCCGCGGGACGGGTCACGATCCCGGCCGGCGGCTCCACGGAGGTCCCGGTCGCGATCAGGCGCACCGGCGAGGCGACCGAGGGAACGGTCACCGTCACCGTCGACGACGAGAGCGTGCGGGCCCCGGTGCGCGTCACCGGCAACCTCGTGCGCGTCGCCGAGATGTCGGCGTCCAGCACCCACAGCGGCTCGTCGCCCGCCTGGACCAACGACGGCGGCACCGACTCCGGCGTGTGGCTGAACGGCGTCGGCGGCTGGAACGACGACACCGCCGGAGACTTCCCCGACACCCTGACCGCCTCCTGGGACGAGCCGCGCCGCGTCGGCCGCGTGAAGGTCTTCACGCTCGACGACCCGGCGCACCCGGCCGCCAAGACCGGAATCCGCGACTTCGACGTCCAGGCCCGCGTGGACGGGACGTGGACGACGGTCGCGACGGTCGCCGGCAGCACCGCCGGCACGGTCGAGAGGACCTTCGCGCCCGTCCGGGCGTCGGCGCTCCGGCTCCTCGTCCGCGACTCCAACGACCACAACTACAGCCGCGTCATCGAGCTGGAGGGCTACTCCTCGTGACTCATTCCAAAGCTCGGCTCCTGGCGGTGCCGGCGGCCGCGCTCCTGGCCGTGTCCGGGCTCGCCGCCGCCGGGGCGGCCGAGACCGCTCCGCCGTTCGGGCCGGACGTCCCGGCCCTGACCCGCGGAACCTTCGCCGACCCCCCGGCGTCCGTGCGGCCCAAGTACCGCTGGTGGCAGCCGCTGGCCCACACCGACGACAAGGAACTGGCCGCGGAGCTCGAACAGATCAGGAAGGCGGGCGGCGGCGGAGCCGAGGTCGCGCCGTTCAGCGTGGAGGGCGCCGGCAACAACTCCCCGGAGTTCCTGAAGACCTACGGCTGGGGCACCCCGCTCTGGGCGCAGAAGACCCGGACGATGCTGGCCGCGGCCAAGGCCAACGGGCTCGGCCTCGACTTCACCATCGGCCCGCGCTGGCCCGCGACCGTCCCCACCGTCGACGACGTCAACGATCCGAGCGCGCAGCAGCAGATCGTCTTCTCCCACGAGTTCCACAAGGGCGGGACCGGCAGGTCGGGGGCGCTGCCCACCAACTTCAACGTCGCGCCGCCCGCCGGGGCGAAGAGGACGCTCGTCGCCGCGCTCGTCGCCAAGTGCTCCGACGCGGGATGCGCCACGTCGAGCGGCCCGCGGATGCTGGAACGCGAGGGCGTCACCGACGTCACCTCGAAGGTGGACGCGCAGGGCGGCCTCGCGGTCGACTTCCCCGGCGACGGCGAGAGCACCTACGCGCTGATCGCCTTCTACCAGACGCCCAGCGGGCAGTCCCTGTCCGGCTACACCGCGACCGGCACCAACTACGCCCTCGACCCGTTCGGCGAGGCCGGGGCCAAGGCGACCACGGACTTCTACGACGAGCACATCCTCACCCCCGACGTGCGGAAGCTGCTCGCCCAGATGGGCGAGAGCGACCTGTTCGAGGACTCGCTCGAACTGGGCACCACCCAGAAGTGGACGTCCGAGCTGGTCGACCAGTGGACGAAGCGGCGCGGCTACTCCCCGGTCGAGGTGCTCCCCGCCCTGGCCGGCGCCGGCGACCAGGGCATCACCGACCGGCCGTTCTTCGACTTCGGCGGCGGCGTCGGCGCCCGGGTCCGCACCGACTACCGGCAGACCCTCAGCGACCTCTACATCAGCAACCGGCTCGACGTCCTGCGCGAGTGGGCCCACAAGCACCACATCAGCACCCGCATCCAGCCCTACGGCATCCCGGTGGACGTCGCGGAGGCCGCCTCGCACGTCGACGTGCCCGAGGGAGAGTCCCTGGCGTTCGGGCAGTCGGTCGGGGCCTACAGCAACGTCCAGGACTACCGGGTCGTCGCGACGGGCGCGCACGTGTCCGGGCGGCCGGTGGTGTCCGACGAGTGCTGCGCCTTCTCCTCCTCGGTGTGGGGCTCGACGGCCGGCGCCGGATCGGACGCCTCCAACCTCCAGGCCGTCTACCGGGGCCTCGCGGGCGGCGTGAACCAGGTCGTCTGGCACGGCTTCCCGTACCTGAGCAGGGGCCCCGCGGGCGCCGGGCCGCAGTCGGCCTGGCCCGGCATGACCTACGGCGGCAACGCCTCCTACTCGGAGGCGTTCGGCGACAAGGGCGGCCCGAACTGGGCCGACTACCGCGCGGTCAACGACAACCTGGCCCGGATGCAGCTGGTGCTGCGGCAGGGCAAGCCCCGCTTCGACCTGGCCGTGTACTGGCAGGACTTCGGCATGAACGGCACCGGCACCACCGGCAGCGGGTCGAACAAGCTGATCCAGAGCTCCTCGGCGCTGGCGGCGGCCGGGTACACCTACGAGTACCTCAGCCCGGCGCTGCTGCGCCGCAAGGACGCCTCCTTCTCCCGCGGCGCCCTGTTCGGCGACCGCTCCGCCTACCACGCGGTGCTGCTGAACGACCAGAAGACGATGCCGGTGGACGCCGCTGAGAAGCTGCTGCGGCTGGCGCGGCAGGGGCTTCCCGTCGTCATCGTCGGGGACGTGCCGAGCGCGGTGCCCGGCAACGGCGACGCGGCGCGGCAGGACGCGCGGCTGCGGTCGGTGGTCTCCGAACTCCTCCGGCAGCGCGGCGTGGTGCGGGTGGCGAGCGAGGCGGACGCGCCGGACGCGCTGCGGCGCCTGCGCGTCACGCCGGCCGCCGCGCCGCACGACGGCTCGGGCGCCATCCTCGACGTGCGCCGCCAGGCGGGCTCCACCGACTACTACTACCTGTACAACCAGACGAACACCGCGACCGCGCAGAAGATCACCCTGACCGGCGAGGGCGTGCCCTACCGGCTGGACACCTGGACCGGAAAGATCACCCCGATCGCCGACTACACGTCCGGCCACGGCACCGTCACCGTCCCGGTCCGGCTGGCCGGGAACGACGCCGCGGTCATCGCGGTCACGCCGCGGCGCGACGCCGCCTTCACCGGGCCCGCGGGCGGCTCACGCCCGCCGGGAGCGCAGGGCGCGGCGGCCGTCCCCCAACCGGTGAGGCTGGACGAGTGGTCGCTGTCGGTCGACTCCTGGGGCCCCGGCCCGTCCGGCAGGCCCGGCGACACCGCGCACAAGACGCTCGGCCCGGTCGCGGTGAAGGCCGGGGAGGGCGGCGCGCTGCCCGCCTGGTCGGCGATCACCAAGGCCAACGGCCATCCCGTCGACCTCGCGGACGTCTCGGGCGTGGGCACCTACACCGCGAACGTCACCCTGGACGACGGCTGGAAGGGCATCGACCGCGTCGCGCTCGACCTCGGGACGCCGGTGGACACCGTCCGCGTGAACGTCAACGGGCACGACCTGCCACCGCTGAACCAGGCGGACCTGCGGCACGTCGAGGTCGGGCGGTACCTGCGGCCCGGGGCCAACACGATCACCGTGCGGGTCGCCTCCACGCTGCTCAACGCGGTCCGCGCCGCGCCCGGCACCGGGGCCTCGTCGCGGGCGCCGATGGACTACGGGCTGTTCGGCCCCGTCGCCCTCACCCCGTCCGGCGGCGACCGCCCGGTGCTGGCCGTCGAGGCCCTCGAACCGGAGCTGCCGCTGGCGGACGGCGGCTACAACCGCGCGACCGTGCTGGTCACCAACGCCTCCGGGCGCGCGGCGAACGTGACGGTCTCCGCGTCCGCCGCCGAGGGGATCGGCGCCGAGCCGGAGCGGGGCCGCGTCACGGTTCCGGCGGGCGGCTCGGTGACGGTGCCCGTCGCGCTGCGGGACAAGGGCGTCGCGTCCGGCACGAGCACCCTGAAGGTGACCGCGCGCAGCGACGCCGGGCCGTCCGCCGCCGCGGCGGTGACCCTGCGGCACTCCGGCGACCTCGCCCTCAACCCGGGCGGCACGCCGTTCCCGCGGGTGGTCGCCGACGCCGGCCAGGACCGGTACCCGGCCAAGCTCGCCGTGGACGGCTCGCCCAGCACGTTCTGGGTGTCGTGGGGACGCGCCGCCGGCCAGGGACCGACCCCCGCCGACCCGGTGCGCTACGGCGTCGACTTCGGCGCGCCGGTCGAGTTCGGCTCGGTCGTCGTGGGAGGGCGCTCCAACTACGGGCCCCGCGACTACGGCGTCCAGGTCTCCTCGGACGGCCGGAACTGGCGCACCGTGGCGACCGCGACGGACACGCCGAAGGAGGGCGGGACGACGGCCTTCGCCAAGGTCAGCGCCCGCTACGTGCGCCTGGACATCACCAGGAGCTGGGACGGCGTCGGCGCGAACGTGCAGATGAGCGGGTTCTCCGTACGGCCGTAGCCGGAGAGGGGCCGGGGCGGGACGCCCCCCCGCGGGCGCGGTCCGCCCCGGCTCCTTCCGGCAGATCACCGCAAGCCGCAGCAACGACGTGGAGGTTGCTTCAGATGATTCGCCGTGACAAGACCCGCCATGCCGAACGCCGTGCCGTCGCCCTCGCCGTCGCCACCGTGGCGGCGACCCTCGCCGCCGGTCTCCCCGGGACCGCGCAGGCCGCGCTGAGAGCAGGGCACGCGCCGCAGTCCCCCGTGGCGCTGACCGTGGGTGACCAGGCGCGCCCGCTGAGCGTGGAGGGGGCGCCGCTGTTCGGGTGGACGCCCCGCGACCGCGACCCCGGGGAGGTGCAGAGCGCCTACGAGATCATCGTGCGGGGGCCGTCCGGCACGGCGGTCTGGGACAGCGGCCGCGTCCGGTCGGGGAGCCAGGAGTACGTGAGGTACGCCGGCCCGTCCCTCGCGCCGGAGACGTCGTACACGTGGACCGTCCGGACCTGGGACGGCTCCGGAAAGCGCTCTCCGTGGGCGCGGCCCGCCGCGTTCGACACCGGGCTCGCCGACCGGGACTGGCAGGCCACCTGGATCCGGCGCACCACCGCGGAGGCCGACGACTACACCCTCGCCCGCAAGGACTTCACGGTCGGCGAGTCGAAGGTCGTGCGCGCTCGCGTGCACATCGCGGCCGGTCAGCAGTACGCGCTGCACCTGAACGGCGAGACCGTCGACCGCGGCCCCGCCTTCGAGTACGCCGACGACGGCTTCTACAAGACCGTCGACGTCACCTCGAAGGTGAAGGCCGGGCGGCCCGCCACGATCGGCGCGCTCTACCACTGGTACGGGTCGGGGCAGGGGCGGCCGAAGGGCGAGCCCGGCCTGCTCGTCCGGCTGGTCATCGACCACGCCGACGGGACGCGGCAGGTCGTCGTCACCGACGGGACGTGGAAGGTGACGCGCGCCCCCTGGAAGACGGCGCCGAAGCGCAACGGGGACGGCGGCGACTACGTCGAGGACATCGACGGTACCGCCGTGCAGGCCGGCTGGGACCAGCCCGGCTTCGACGCGTCCTCGTGGCAGGACCCGGTGGTCGTCGGCGCCCACCCCGCGTCGGGGTTCAAGCACCTGCACGGCCAGGAGACCGCGCTCGCGTACCGGACCGTCCGGCCGGTGAAGGTCACGCGGCTGGACTCGGGCGCGCTGGTCGCCGACTTCGGGAAGGTGATCCCGGCCGTGCCGGTGGTGCGGTTCCGGGAGGGCGTCGCCGGCCGGCACGTCGACATGTACGCCTCCTACGTCCTCAAGGACGACGGGACGGTCTCCCGCTCCAAGAGCGACAACCAGGACACCAACCTCGGCTACGGCTACACCCAGCGCGACGGCGACCAGACCTTCCGGCCGCTCACCTACGTCGGCTTCCGCTACCTGGAGATCGCGCCGGGCTCCGGGGCCGAGGCGGACGACGTCTCCGCCGTCGTCCAGCACAACGAGGTGACCCGCGAGGGCGGCCTCCGCACGTCGGACGCGGGAGTGAACGCGGCGTACGACCTGATGGCGCGGTCGGCGCTGTACGGATCGCAGTCCCAGTTCCTCGACACGCCGACCCGGGAGAAGGGGCAGTTCCTCGGCGACTCGGTCGACACCTCGATCGCCATGATGGGCGCCTACGGGGAGCGGCGCCTCACCCGGCAGGCGATCCGCGAGTTCATGGCGTCGCAGGCGCGGTACTGGCCGGACGGGCGCCTCAACGCCGTCTACCCGAACGGCGACGGCAAGCGCGACATCCCCGACTACACCGAGATGTTCCCCGGCTGGGTCTGGGACTACTACCAGCAGTCCGGCGACGCGGCCACGCTCGCGGACGCGTACCCCGTGATGAGCGCGGTCGCCGGCTACGTCCGCCGCTACGTCGCGGAGGGGACGGGCCTGGTCACCAACCTGGAGGGCGGCTCCGGGGCCTACAAGTACGGCATCATCGACTGGCCGGCGACCATGCGGTACGGCCACGACATGGACACCGCCGCGCGCACGGTCATCAACGTGCTCGGCGTGGACGTCCTGAACGCCACCGCCCGCGCCGCCGCCGCGCTCGGCAGGACCGGCGACGCGGAGGCGCTGCGCAAGGACGCCGCCGCGCTCACCGGCAACATCAACGCCAGGCTCCGCCGCCCGGACGGCGTCTACATCGACGGACTGAGGAGCGACGGCTCCCAGAGCGCGCACGCCTCGCAGATCGCCAACGCCTACGCGCTCGCCTACGGCGTCGCCCCCGCCGACGGCCGGGCCGAGGTCGAGTCGTACGTCGCCGGGCTCGGCATGCAGATGGGGCCGATGACCGCGCACCGGCTGCTGGAGGCGCTCGGCGGCCGTCCCGCGGACGTCGTCACCCGCCTCACCGACTCGCGGGGACCGGGCTGGGGCAACATCCTCGCGCGCGGCGGCACCTTCACGTGGGAGTCGTGGGACGCCCCGGAGACCGGGCAGAGCCACTCCCACCCGTGGGGCGCGACGTCGCTGGTCGAGGTGCAGCGGACCCTCCTCGGCGTCGCCGTGACCGCCCCGGCCTCGGCCGCCGTGCGGATCAGGCCGCCGCTGACCGGGCTGGACCGCGCGTCCGGGACCGTCCCGCTGCAGCGCGGAGACGTCGGCGTCACGTGGAAGCGGGCCGGCGGCGGCTTCTCGCTCGACGCGGACATCCCCGTCAACGTCCGCGCCGAGATCCACGTCCCCGCCCGCGCCGCGGGCGACGTGCACGTCTCCGGGCCGGGCGGCGCCCGCTTCACCGGCATGAAGGACGGCTACGCCGTCTTCGAAGCCGGCTCCGGGCACCTCACCTTCCGTTCCGACCACCTCTGAGGAGCCCGGCGATGACCGAACGACCAAGGATCGGGATGAGCCGCCGGGACTTCCTCGGCGCGTCGGCGGCCGGGGTGGCGGGCGCGGTCGTGCTCGGCTCCGCCGGGGGCGCCGCGTCGGCGTCCCCGGCCGCCCCGGCGGCCCGGACGCCGTCCGGGCTGCTGACCTCCCTGCTGCCGGACGGGCTCGGCGTCACGGCCGCCCGGCCGAGGCTGAGCTGGCAGGTCGCCGACCTCGGCCCGGGGACGAAGCAGACGCACTACCAGGTGCAGTTCGCCACCACGCCGGCCCGCCTGGAGCGCGGCCCGCACGTGTGGGACAGCGGGAAGGCCGCGTCGGCGGCGTCCGTCGCCGTGCCGTACGGCGGTCCGGCGCTGGCGCCGCGCACGCCGTACTGGTGGCGGGTCCGGACGTTCGACGGGCCCAGGGCGTCCCGCTGGTCCGAGCCCGCACTGCTGGCCACGGGCGTCGGCGAGTGGTCCGCCGAGCCGATCTGGACGGCGGCCGCGCGGGCGCCCGGCGACGGCGTCCTCAAGGCTCGGCTCCAGATCACCTCGGTCGCGGCGAGCATCTGGTTCCGGGCGTCCGGGACGAGCGCCAACTACCTGTGGCAGCTGCGCGCCGGTTCTCCCGGCGTCCTGAAGAAGCACGTCTGCGTGAACGGCGCCTACCAGGTGCTGGAGGAGAAGCGCCTGCCGTTCCCCGTCGAGACGGGCCGCTGGTACGACGTGGCGGTCGAGATGGAGGGCTCCACCTTCCGGACGTCCGTCGACGGGGCCGAGGTCGACACCACGACCGACGCCACGTACCGGACGGGCACGGTCGGGATGCGCAACGGCTCCACCGAGGCCAACGTGTGGGACCGCGTCACCTTCACCGGCCCGGACGGTGAAGCGATCATCGACGAGGACTTCTCCGACGGCCTCGGCACCTTCGGCGCCGGCACGGTCGCCGGCGGCGCCCTGACCCTGGCCAAGGGGCAGTCGACGCTGTCCTCGGCCGGGTCGCCCGACGACTCCTGGGCGCTGCTGCGCACCGAGTTCGTCCCGGAGGGCAAGCCGATCGCGGCCGCCGTGCTCCACGTCGCCGCCCAGTCTCCGGCGTCGATCCGCCAGTACCCGGCGAAGATCTGGGTCAACGGCGAGGTGGCCGGTTTCGCCTCCATGCGGGGCGGGGCCGGAGCGCCGAAGTACCACTCCTTCGACGTGACCGAGGCGCTGGAGCCGGGCCGGCGCAACGCGCTCGCCGCCCTGGCGTTCACCCCGGAGGACAAGCGCTTCCTCGCCGAGCTCGTCGTCACCTACGCCGACGGGACGTCCACCACCGTCGGGAGCGGCCCGGCGTGGAAGGCGCGCCGCCAGGCGGGGCTGCTGCGCGACGCCGGGACGATCGGCTCCGGCTTCTACACCGGCCCCCAGGAGTACTGGGACATGCGGCAGGAGCCGGCCGGATGGACGAGCCCCGGCTTCGACGACTCCGGCTGGGAGCCGGCGGTGGCGAAGGCGGCCATCGGCGGGCTGGAGCCCGCGCTCGTCGAACCGGTCGGGCTGTACGACGCCGGGCCCGCGTCCGTGCGGAAGGTCTCGTCCGGCACCTGGCTCGTGGACCTCGGACGGGAGATCGCGGGCGGTCTGCGCCTGTCCGTGCGCGGCAAGGCCGGGCAGACCGTCGAGGTCCGGCTCGGCGAGGAGCTGAACGCCGACGGGACGGTCAGGCACGCGCTCCGCGCCGGCGTCACCTACCGGGAGGTGTGGACGCTCCGCGACGGCGAGCAGACCATCGAGCACTGGGGCTACCGAGGGTTCCGCTACGCGCAGCTCGTCTGCGACGACGACCTCGACCTGTCGCAGGCCGTCACCGGACGCGCCTGGCGGGCCGCCTGGCGCGACTCCGACGCGTCGTTCTCCAGCTCCAGCCCCGACCTCGACCGCGTGTACGAGCTGTGCCGCTACTCGATCGAGGCGACCCGCGGCGACCTCTACACCGACACGCCGACGCGCGAACGCGGCCCCTACGAGGGCGACGCGCTCATCAACCAGGCGTCCGAGTACGCGGTGCAGCGCTCGTTCGCGCTGGCCCGCGCCTCCGACGCCTACCTGGCCCGCAACCCCACCTGGCCGACCGAGTACCGGCTGATGAGCGTCATGTCGGCCTGGCAGGACTACCTGCACACCGGTGACCCGGAGCAGCTCGCCGCGGACTACGACATCCTCGCGTCCAAGCATCTGACGCCCCACCTCGGCGAGGACGGGCTCGTCCACAAGAAGCCCGCCTCGCCCACCCAGGACCTGGTCGACTGGCCCGCGTCCAATCGGGACGGCTACGTGTTCACCGACGTCAACACCGTCGTGAACGCCTGCCAGTACGCCGCGTTCACCGCCATGGCCGACATCGCGGACGCCCTGGGGAGGACCGCCGACGCGAAGAGCTGGCGGGAGCGCGCCGACACGCTGGCCAAGGCGATGCGGGAGAAGCTGCTCGACGCGTCCAACGGACGGTTCGTCGATGGAGCTGGCACCACCCACAGCGCGCAGCACGCCACCGTGTTCCCGGTCGCGCTCGGCGTGGCCGGGCCCGGAACGGTTCCCGACCCCGTCGTCCGCGCCTTGGGGCAGACCCTCGCGGACGGCGGCATGAAGGTCAGCGTCTACGGCGCGCAGTTCCTGCTGGACGCCCTGTTCGCCACCGGCCAGGCCAAAGCCGCGATCGGGCTGATGACGGCCGGCGGCATGAGCTCCTGGCTGCACATGCTGGACGACCTCGGCGCGACCATCGTGGCCGAGGCCTGGGACCCGTCCCTCAAGCCCAACATGACGTTCTCGCACGCCTGGGGTTCGGCGCCCGCGAACGTCATCCCGCGCCATGTCCTCGGCGTGCGGATCACCGCGCCGGGAGCCGCCGAGATCGAGGTCCGGCCGCGCCCCGGCGACCTGACCCGGATCTCCGGGCGGGTCCCGACGATCCGCGGCCCCGTCTCCGTCGCGCTCGACCGCGCCGAGCGGTACCGCCTGGACGTGGACGTGCCGCCCGGCGCGTCCGCCCGCGTCGTCGTCGAGACCGGCGACGACGACCCGCGCGCGTACGGCGTCGCCGGCCCCCATGCCCGCGCCCCCCGCGCCACGAGCCGGGACGCCACCGGCCGGCTCCTCACCATCGGCCCGGTCGGCTCCGGCCGCATCACAGTGATCAGGAGAAGACAGTGAACGACGAACGCACGGGGCAGGGGTTCACCCGCAGGCGCGCCCTCCAGATCGGCGCCGCGGCCGCCGTCGCGGCGGGCGCGGGCCCGGTCCTCGGGGGCGAGGCCGCCGCCCAGGCCGCGCCCGCTCTCCCCGCGGGGCCGGCGGCGGGCGGGTTCGCCCGCCCCGGCGCGGCGGTGCGGCCCCGGTTCCGCTGGTGGTGGCCGGACGGCCTGGTCGACCCGGCGGAGATCCGGCGCGAGATCGACCAGATCGCGGACGCCGGGTTCGGCGGCGCGGAGATCGTCGCGGTGCACCACAGCATCCGCGACAAGTCCGTCCTGGACCCGGCGGGCCACGGCTGGGGCACCCCGGCCTGGAACGCCGGCGTGGAGGCCGCGCTCGACCAGGCGGCACGGCGCGGCGTGACCGTCGACCTGACGATCGGCCCGGCCTGGCCCGCCGCCGTCCCGACGATCACGCCGGACGACGAGGCCGCCGTCCAGGAACTCGCGTACGGGACGGTGCCCGTCGCGGGCGGCGCCACCCATGACGGCCCGGTCCCCGAGCCGGTCACCGCGCCCGAGGACGGCGTGACGAGGCGGCACCTCGTCGCCGTGCACGCCGTGCGGACCGCCGCCGCGAACACCACCCGCAAGGAGACCGGCCTCGACCCCGCGTCGTTCACCGACCTGACCTCGAAGGTCGCGGGGGAGCGGATCACCTGGACGGCCCCGGAGGGCGGCGACTGGCTGCTGTTCTCCTACTGGCGGCGCGGCAGCGGGCAGCGGCCGGAGTCCGGCCCGCACTCGTCCCCGGACAGCTGCGTCGTCGACCACTTCAGCCGCGCCGGGACCCGCGCCGTCACCGCGTTCTGGGAGGCGCGCCTGCTCAGCCGCGACATCCGCAAGCTGATCAAGCGGGCGGGCGGGACGCTGTTCGAGGACTCGATCGAGCTGGAGACGGCGGCGCTGAACTGGACGCCCGACCTGCCCGCCGAGTTCCGGCGCCGCCGCGGCTACGACCTCATGCCGTACCTGCCGGTGATCGTCCGCCTCAAGGAGAACACCAAGTTCGCCTACGACGCGGCGACCACCGCCCACGTCCGCCACGACTTCTGGCAGACGGTCTCCGACCTGTTCAACGAGTTCCACTTCGCGGCGCTCGCGAAGTGGGCGCACTCGATCGGGCTGGAGTACCGCGCGCAGCCGTACGGGCTGGAGACCGACGCCATCCACACCGCCGCGATCCTGGACGTCCCGGAGGGCGAGTCGCTCGGGTTCAAGAACCTGGACGACTACCGCGCCCTCGCCGGCGGCCGCGACATGGGGGGACGGAAGGTCCTCTCCTGCGAGGCGGGGGCCTACCAGGGCGGCGCCTACAACACCACCTGGGGCAAGTTCCTCCGCACGATGGGCGGCGCCTACGCGGCCGGGCTCAACCAGACCGTCCTGCACGGCTTCTCCTACGCCGCCGCGCCGGGGGCGGCGTGGCCGGGCTTCGCGGCCTTCACCCCCTACAACGGCGGCATCGGGTTCTCCGAGTCGTGGGGACCGCGCCAGCCGACCTGGCGGCACGTCCCCGACGTGGCCGGCTACCTGGCGCGCGTCCACCTGGCCATGCAGGCCGGCAAGAGCCGCATCGACGTGGCCGTGTTCCGCCAGAAGGGCTACACCAAGACCGGCATCGGCGCCGGATGGTTCACCAAGAGCGGCGTCCCGCTGGGCTGGACGCACCAGCTCATCAGCGCGCCGCTGCTCGACCTGCCGTCCGCGACCGTGTCCGGCGGGCGGCTCGCCCCCGACGGCCCCGCCTACAAGGTCGTGTTCGTCGAGGGCGACCGCTTCGGCGGCAACGAGTGCACGCTGCCGCTCGGCACCGCCCGCACCATGCTCAGGCTGACGAAGGCGGGCCTGCCGCTGGTGTTCCTCGGCGACTGGTCGGCCGCGACCGTCCCCGGCCTGGCGCGCGACGGCGAGAACGAGCAGCTGCGCGCCGTCCTCACGCAGGTGTTCGCGCAGCCGCGCGTCCGCGTCGTCGCCGCCGAGGCCGACGTGCCCGGGGCGCTGGCCGACCTCGGCCTGCGCCCGGCGGTCGCCTACGCGGAGGCGTCCACGCTCCTCACCGCTCACCGGCGGGACGGCCGCGCCGACTACTTCTACCTGTGCAACGGCAAGCACGCCGAGACCGTCAAGCCGCCGGTCGCGGCGATCGACCACGAGGTCACCTTCACCCGGTCCGACCGCGAGGCCGTCCCGTACCGGCTGGACCTGTGGACGGGCGAGACCGAGCGGGTCGCCGTCTACCGCGAGGAGGGCGACACGATCACGCTGCGGGTGGCGCTGCAGCCGTCCGAGGCCACCGTGATCATTCTGGCGCGCGGCGGTGAGGCCCCGTCCGCCACCGCCTCGCAGGCCGAGCTCCGCGTCGACCGGCAGCGCCTGGTCGCCCGCGCGAGGGCCGCGGGCACCTACTCCACCACGCTGCGCGGCGGCCGCACCGTGCAGACCGTGATCGGCGCCGTGCCGGAGGCGCGGACCCTCACCGCCTGGCGGCTCCAGGTGGAGGACATGACGCCGGACGGCGTGAAGCGGCACGACCTGGAGCTCGACGGGCTCAAGGCGTGGCCGGACATCCCCGAACTCGCGGACGTCTCCGGCATCGGCACCTACAGCACCACCGTGGACTGGACGGGCGGCGGCGCGGTGCTGGAACTCGGCGAGGTCTTCGACACCTGCCGCGTGACCGTCAACGGCCACCGGCTCCCGGTCAGCGTGATCGTCCCGGTCGTGGACATCGGCCCCTGGCTGCGCCGGGGCGCCAACACGATCGAGGTCGAGGTCGCCACGACGCTGAACAACCGGCTCCGCGTCTCCGACCCCGGCGTGTACGGCGGCGCGTCCCGCCAGAGGTACGGGCTGGTCGGGCCGGTCAGGCTCGTTCCCTACGGCGAGGCGGTGGTCCCCACCCGCTGAACCGCCGAACGTGCGGGAGGGCGTTGGCCCGCCCTCCCGCACGGTGGACCCCTCACCCCATGTCCCGCTAAGAACACATTCGCGAGGAACCCATGCACACCAGCGTATCCAGGCGCCGTCGCGGCGTAGCCGCCGTCGCTCTCGGACTGTCCGCCCTCACCGCCGCCCAGGCGGCCCCGCTCGGCACCGCCTACGCCGAGCCGGGCCGCGACGCGGCCCCGTGGCAGCGCTACAACCTGTCTCCCTCGTCGCGGACGCTCCACCCGGTGTCGGTCTTCAGGACCAGCGGCACCGTGGCGGACCCGGCCGCCGTCCTGAAGGGCGGCACTACCAGCCTGACCAGCGCCGGATCGTCCGTCACGCTCGACTTCGGCAAGGAGGTCAGCGGACTCACCACGCTGCGCTTCGCCGGGTCGGACGGCCCGCAGAAGGTCGGCGTCGCGTTCTCCGAGTCGTCCACCTACGTGGACACGACGAGCGACGCGTCGACCGGAGGCCCCCGCAGCCGCGACGGCGCCCTCTCCGTGGACGTCGACGGCGCCACGTCCTACACCACGCCCCCCGAACTGCTCCGGGGCGGCTTCCGCTACCTGACGATCTTCCTGTCCTCCGGCGGCCGGGTCGACCTGGACAAGGTGTCGCTGTCCTTCACCCCCGCGCCGGCGATGAAGGACCCGTCGAAGTACGCGAACTACTTCTATTCGAGCGACGACCTGCTCAACCGCATCTGGTACGCGGGCGCCTACACCGTCCAGCTCAACACGATCTCCCCGAAGACGGGCCGGGTCTGGGAGCCCCCGGCGGCGCTGTGGGACAGCACCGGCGACATCGGCGTCGGCGACACGATCCTCGTGGACGGCGCCAAGCGCGACCGGACGGTCTGGCCCGGCGACCTCGGCATCGAGATCCCGAGCGCCTACGCGGCGTTCAACGACACCGAGTCCGCCCGCAACGCGCTCACCACCGTGTACCAGCACCAGCGCGACACCGGCGAGCTCCCCTACGCCGGGCCCGAGCTGAACAAGTACGGCTCGGACACCTACCACCTGTGGACGCTCGCCGCGAGCTGGGACTACTACCGCTACACCGGTGACGCGGGCTGGGTGTCCGGCGTGTGGGACCGGTACCGGAAGGGCGTCGACTTCATCACCCGGAAGATGGACGACAAGGGCCTGGTGTCCATCACGGGGACGTCCGACTCCGTCCGGATCCTGGCCAAGGGCGAGAACCTCATCGCGAACGTGCTGATGTGGCGCGTCCTCGACACCGGCTCGCAGCTCGCCAAGGCGCAGGGCGACGACTCCCTGGCCGCGTCCTACGCCGAGCGGGCCGCCGCGCTCCGGACCGCCATCAACGCGAACTTCTGGGACGAGGCCGCCGGCGCGTACAAGTTCTATCCGAACTCGACGATCCACCCGCAGGCGGACAACTCCCTCGCCGTCTGGTACGGCCTCGCGGACCGGCGGCAGGCGCGCCGCATCAGCGAGTCCCTCAAGGGCAACTGGAACGAGATCACCTCGACCGCCCCGGAGAACAAGGGCAACCCCGGCGTCTTCTCCGGCTCCATGGAGGTGAACGCCCACTTCGCCGCCGGCGGCCAGGCCGCCGACCAGGCCGGCGTGGACATCATCCGGCGCCAGTGGGGCTACATGCTCAACCACCCGGAGGGGACCGGCAGCACCTTCTGGGAGTCGTTCCGCAACCCGGGGGACGGGTGCGTCTTCTGCAGCTCCTACGTCAGCCTCGCGCACGCCTGGGCGACGGGCCCGACCCCGGCCCTCACGTTCTCCGTGCTCGGCCTGAACCCCACCGGCACGGGCGGGCGGTCGTTCGACTTCGTCCCGCACCCGGCCGACCTCACGTTCGCGCAAGGCCGGATCACCACGCCGGTCGGCGCGGTCGACGCCTCCTGGAAGGTCTCCGGCGGGACCTACTCCGCGCACCTGAAGGCTCCGGGCACCACCGTCGGCCGCGCCGGCGTGCCGACGTTCGGCGCCCGGGTCGAGGTCCGCGTCGACGGACGCCTCGTCTGGGACGGCGCCCGCGCACGAGCCAAGGGCGTCCACAGCGACGGCGAGTACGTCTACATCGAGGGGCTGCGCGGGTCCCACCGGCTCCAGAGCGACCGCGCATGACCACCGCCTCGCGCAGGCCACTGCGCGGCTTGGCGGCCGCCGCGGTCACCGTCGCCCTCCCGTTGACCTTCCTGGCCGCCCCGGTTCACGCGGACGCGGAGGCCCACGTCACCCGCTTGAAGGCCGCCGACCTCGGCCAGGCCCTCGGCATCGACGACACGACGCCGCCGCTGACCTGGCAGCTCCAGGGCGGGCGGAACGTCACCCAGACCGCGTACCGGATCCAGGCCGCCACGAGCGAGAAGGCCCTGCGGGAGGGAAGCCCCGACCTCTGGGACTCCGGCCGGGTGGCGTCCGCCGGCCAGCGCGCCGACTACGCGGGCAAGCCGATCGGCAGCCGGACCCGGGTGTACTGGCGCGTCCGCGTCTGGACGGGCCCGCGGCCCTCCGGCTGGTCGTCGCCGTCCTGGTTCGAGACGGGCCTGACGTCCCAGAGCGACTGGCGGGGCGGCTGGATCGGCCAGAAGGACTGGCAGGTCACCGGCAAGAAGCCCGCCCCCATCGTGGTGAAGCTGCCGAAGACCACCGCGCGCTACGTCCGGCTGGACGTGACGAGGCTCGGCCTGCCCAAGGTCGAGCAGCTGCCGGACCGGACCTGGCGGCTCCAGCTCGCCGAACTGGAGGTGCGCAGTTCCGGCGACCCGGACACCAACCTCGCCAAGGGCAGGACCGTCACCGCGTCCGACAACGGCGGCAACGTCAACCGCAAGTGGGGGACCCGCTACCTCACCGACGGCACGCAGACCACGAACCAGGAGTTCGCCGGCTGGTCCAGCTCCGCCTACGGCAAGGCGGACGTCTCCGACAAGCCGCTCACCCTCACCGTGGACCTCCAGGCGGCCAAGGACTTCGACGAGGTCCTCCTCTACCCGCGCACGGACCAGGGCGTCGAGGGCGGCAAGGTCCCGTACGCCCCCGTCGACTTCTCGGTCGCCGCCTCCGACTCGGCCGAGGGGCCCTTCGCGGCGAAGGCGGCGGTCACCGGCCAGGAGCCGCCCGAGTCGCCCGTCCCCGAGGCGCTGCCACTCTTCGCGAAGGACTTCGGGCTGCCCGGCGGCGTCCGCCGGGCCCGCCTCTACGTGGCCGGCCTCGGTGTCTACGAGGCCCGGCTGAACGGGCACCGCGTCGGCGACGCCGAACTGGAGCCGGCCAACACCGCGTACGCCGAGCGCGTCCAGTACGCGACGTACGACGTCACGAGGATGCTGCGCTCCGGCGGGAACACGCTCGGCGTCGAGCTGGGCAACGGCATCGCCAACGTGATCTCCACGCCCGACCGCTACCGCAAGTTCAGCGGGACGATCAGCGACCCCAAGCTGATGGCCCAGCTGGAGGTCACCCTCGCCGACGGCCGCGTCGTGCGGGTGGCCAGCGACGGCACGTGGAAGACCGTCCTCGGACCCGTCACGTTCTCCAACTGGTACGGAGGCGAGGACCACGACGCCCGCCGCGAGCGGCCCGGCTGGGACAGGCCGGGCGCGTCCCGCTCCGGCTGGGAGGCGGCCGTGCCCGTCACGGCGCCCGGCGCGCTGAGCGGGCGGGTCGCCGAACCCGTCCGTGTCGCCGAGACGCTGGAGGGACGGCAGATCGGGGCAGGCGACGGCTACCGGGTCTTCGACGTCGGCCGCAACATCGCGGGCCGTCCGGAGGTCACCGTCCAGGCCCCGGCCGGGACGTCCGTGCGGATCCTGCCGTCCGAGAGCCTCAAGGACGGCCGCGCGTTCCAGTCGGCCAGCAACGTCGGGGCGCCGCTGTGGGACGAGTACACCACGCGCACCGCGGATTCCGAGACGTGGCATCCGCGGTTCTCCTACCACGGCTTCCGCTACCTGGAGGTGCGCGGCCTGCCCGAAGGCGCGACGATCTCCGTCCGGGGCCAGGTGCTGCGCGCCGACAACGACTCCGCGGGCTCGTTCAGCTCGTCCAACGACCTCCTCAACGGCATCCACGGGCTGATCCGCCGGGCCATCGAGGGGAACATGATGAGCGTCCTCACCGACTGCCCGAGCCGGGAGAAGCTCGGCTGGCTGGAGCAGGACCACCTCGTCGGCGACGCGCTCGCCGCCAACTACGACGTGCACGCCCAGCTCCGCAAGATCGTCCAGGACATGGCGGACGCGCAGACCGAGGCCGGGCTCGTCCCGTCCACGGTCCCGGACTACACGGTCCTGCCGGGCACCTACAGGGACGACTCCAACTGGGGCGGCGCGTTCGTCGCCGTCCCCTGGCAGCTCTACCTGAACTACGGCGACACCGAGACCATGCGGACGTACTACGGCGCGATGAAGCGGTACGCCGCGTACATCGAGGGCCGCGTCTCCGACGGGCTGACCGACTACACCCTGGGCGACTGGTTCACCCCCGACCGCACGTTCCCGAAGGTCGTCTCGGGGACGTACGGGTGGTGGCGGATCGCCGACACCATGTCCCGGATCGCCGGCGCGCTCGGCGACGAGGCCGGCGCCGCCGCCTACCGGGCCAAGGCCGACAGGAGCGCCAAGGCCCTGTCGGACAAGCTCTACGACCCCGCGACCGGCACCTTCGGGGGCGGCGGCCAGGGCGCCGAGGCCATCGCGCTGGACATGGGCGCCGTGCCCGCCGACCAGCGCCGGCGGCTGCTGGACCACCTGGTGGCCAGTGTCCGGAACGCCGGGTACCACCTGCTGCTCGGCGAGATCTCGCTGCCGTCGGCGTTCCGCGTCCTGCCCGACGACGTCATCTACAAGGTCGCGACGCAGACGGACAGTCCGAGCTACGGGTACCAGGTCGCCCACGGCAACACCGCCCTGGGCGAGTCGTGGGACGGCGGCGCCGGCCAGTCGCAGAACCACTTCATGCTCGGCGCGATCGACTCCTGGTTCTCCGGCCGGCTCGCCGGCATCGGGCAGGCGCCCGGCTCCGCCGGGTACCGCGACCTGGTCATCGCCCCGGCCGTGGTGGGCGACCTCACCAGCGCCTCCGCCACCCGGCGGACGCCGTACGGCGAGGTCCGCTCCTCCTGGACGCTGGAGGACGGCAAGGTCACCCTCCGGGTCACGGTCCCGGCGGGCAGCACCGCGCGGGTGCACGTCCCCGGAACCGCCGAGCCCGCCGTGGTCGGCTCCGGCACCCACACCTTCCACGGCACCGCCCCCTGACGCACCGTCCGGTGGGCGCGGACCGGCGCCCACCGGACCGGCGCCCCGCCTTTCCCCCTACCGCTCCACCCACCCCCCCGAGGAGCCCAGCATGAACGAGTTGTCGCGGAGAAGGTTCGTCCAGGCAGGCGGGGTCGCCGCCGCCGCGGTCACGGCGAGCGGCGCGGTCGCGGCGCCCGCCCTGGCGGCGCCGGCGGCCGCCCCGCACCGGACGCTGCACCCCACCGGCCTGCGGGTCGACCACCTGCCGGCCCCGCTCGGCATCGACGACACGGCGCCGACGCTCGGCTGGCGGTTCGCCACCGGGCCGCGCGACGCCGTGCAGAGCGCCTACCAGGTGCGCGTGGCGACCACGGACGCCCGCCTCGCCCGCCCCGACCTGTGGGACTCCGGCAAGGTCGCCGGAGGCGCCGTCTCGGCCGTGTACGCGGGACGTGCGCTGAAGTCCCGGCAGCGCGCGTCGTGGCAGGTCCGCGTGTGGGACGGGCAGGGCCGCGCGTCCGCGTGGAGCGAGCCGTCCCACTTCGAGATGGGCCTGCTCGCCCCCGCCGACTGGACGGCCGCGTGGATCGGGAACCCGGTGTGGTCGGCCGACCCGGCGCCCGCGCCCGCGACGGTCGCGTTCGCCGCCCGCACCGCCCGGTACGTCCGGGTGAACGTGACCCGGCTCGGTCTGCCGATCAAGGAGGGCTGGCCCTACAAGGTGTCGCGGCTCCAGCTCGCCGAGATCCAGGTGCAGGACGGGGCGTCGGGCCCGAACCTCGCGGCGAGGGCGCCGGTCACCGCGTCGGAGAGCTACACCGTCGGGGGCCAGTGGGAGCCGAAGGCCGTCACGGACGGCAACCTCACCAGCGACGCCGCGCCCTTCGGCTACACGAGCCTGGAGCGCAAGGACCAGGACCTCGCCGCGCCCATCTGGGTGCAGATCGACCTCGGCAGGGAACAGCGGTTCGACCGGATCCTGCTCTACCCGCGCACGGACGAGACGACCGACGACGGCAGGACCCCCAACTTCCCGGAGGACTTCACCGTCCAGACCTCCGGCGACGGCACGGCGTTCGACACGGCCGCCACGGTCAAGGGCCAGGAGGCGCCGCCGCCGCTGCGCCGCCAGCCCGAGGCCCTGCCCGTCTTCAGGCGCGAGTTCACGATCGGCAGGCGCGTCCGCACGGCCCGCCTGTACGCCACCGCCCTCGGCGTCCTGGACGTCACCGTGAACGGCCGTCCCGTCAGCGACGCCGTCCTCGAACCGCCCTACAGCAAGTACAAGGAGCGGATCGTCTACTCCACCTACGACGTGACCAGGCTGCTCCACCGCGGCGGCAACACCGTCGAGGTGGAGCTGGGCACCGGCATGGCTCACGTGCCTCCGACGCCCGGCCGCTACGAGAAGCTCACCCGCTCGGACGGCAAGCCCGCGTTCATCGGCCAGCTGGAGATCACCTACACCGACGGGTCGCGCGAGGTCGTGGCGTCCGACGCGTCCTGGCGCACGGCGCTCGGCGCGACCACGTTCACCAACTGGTACGGCGGCGAGGACCACGACGCGCGCCGCACCCGGCGGGACTGGACGGCCGCGGTGCGCGTCGCCGCGCCCACCGCCCGGCTCGCGGCCCGCATGGCGCCGCCGGTCGTCCCCGTCGAGACCCTCCGCGCCAAGAAGATCACCAGCCCGAAGGCCGGCGTCCACGTCGTCGACCTCGGCGTCAACTTCGCGGGCTGGCCGCTGCTGAGCGTCAGCGGCCCGGCCGGGACGAAGGTGACGATGCGCCCCGGCGAGCTGCTCAACGCCGACGGGACCGTCAGCCAGCACACCACCGGCTCGCCCATCTGGGACACCTACACCCTCTCCGGCGACGGCACCGAGACGTGGCATCCCCGGTTCTGCTACCACGGCTTCCGCTACCTCCAGCTCGAAGGGCTGCCGGGGGAACCGGACGACGGCACCGTCACCGGGATCGTCCTGCGCGCGGGCAACGCCAGGGCGGGCTCGTTCACCAGCTCGCACGGCCTCCTCAACGACATCCACAAGATCATCGACCGGGCCGTGCAGAGCAACATGTACTCCGTCCTCACCGACTGCCCGCACCGCGAGAAGCTCGGCTGGCTGGAACAGGCCAACCTCGTGTTCCCCGCCGTCGCCCGTAACTACGACGTCACGGCCTACTACGGCGAGCTCGTCCGCGACATCGCCGAGGCCCAGACCGAGGACGGCCTCGTCCCGGACATCGCGCCCGAGTTCACGGTGTTCTCCGGCGGGTTCAGGGACGACCCCAACTGGGGCAACGTCATCGTGTTCGCGCCCTGGCAGATGTACCGCGCGTACGGCGACGAGGCGACGCTGCGGGCCTACTACCCGAACATGGTCCGCTACGTGGACTACCTGTCCGCGAAGGCGAAGGGGCATCTGCTCGACTACGGCCTCGGCGACTGGATCACCTTCGACGACAGCACCCCGAAGGGGGTGACCGCGACCTTCGGCTACCACCGGGCCGTCACCGCCCTCGCGCGGATCGCCGAGGTCGTCGGGAAGGACGCCGACGCCGCGCGGTACGGGGCGCTCGCGGGCGAGATCGGCTCGGCGTTCAACGCGAAGTACGCCACCGGCGACACCTACGGGTCCGGGAGCCAGGCGTGCGACGCCCTCGCTCTCGACATGGGGGTCGTGCCGGCGGACCATAGAGAAGCCGTTCTGGCCCACCTGGTGAAGAGCATCGAGGCCAAGGGCTACCACCTGACGGTCGGCGAGATCGCGCTGCCGTCGGTGTTCCACGTGCTGTCCGCCGCCGGGCGCGACGACGTCATCCACGCCGTCGCCACGCAGACCGGCAACCCCAGCTACGGCTACCAGGTCGTGCACGGCGCGACCTCGCTGACCGAGAACTGGGACGGGCCCACCTCGGGGAACTCGCAGAACCACTTCATGCTCGGCGCGATCGACGAGTGGTTCCACGCCGGCCTCGCGGGCCTCGGCCAGGCCGACGACTCGATCGGGTACGCGACCCTCCTCGTCCGGCCGGCGGTCGTCGGGGACGTCACCTACGCGGCCGCGACCTACGAGACGCCGCGCGGGCGCGCCGCGTCCTCGTGGCGCCGCGCCGGGAAGAGGCTCCGGCTGGACGTCACCGTCCCGCCGGGCACGCGGGCCCGCGTGGAGTACCCGCTCCTCGGCGGGTCCGCGCGGCCGAAGGCGCCGGAGGGGGCCGGGTGGATCGGCGTCCAGAACGGCCGCGCCGTCTTCGAGGTCGGCTCCGGCGACTGGACCTTCCAGGGGGTGGCGTGACGGCCGGATGAGCGGTCGGGTCCGCGCCCTCCGGTGCGCTAAAGTCACGGTTGTTGACAGTCAGGATCCGTGACGGCAGGGCGCCGGAGGGCGGGGATCGCGTGGACGCGGAACGAGGGGGGCCCGACCTGGGCGTGCTGGCGGGCCGGTTGGCGCGGGCGCTCCAGGAGGAGCTGTTCCGCCGGCTCGCCGAGCAGGGGCACCCCGACGTCCGGCCGCGGCACGGCACCGTCCTGGCCTTCCTCGAACCGGAGGGCGTGCGCGCGACCGAGCTGTCGGCCCGGTCCGGGCAGCACAAGCAGATCGTCGGCACGATCGTGGACGAGCTGGTGGAGCTCGGGTACGTCCGCCGCGAACCCGACCCGGGCGACCGCCGCGCCAAGCGCGTCGTGCCCACCGGGCGCGGCCTCGACGAGATCGCCAAGGCCCGCGCGATCCTCGCCTCCATCGAGGACCGCCACCGGCGGGCCCTCGGCGACGAGCGCTTCACCGTCTTCAGGGACGCGCTCGCCGAGATCGCCCGCTCCCAGCGCGACCGGGACCGGGGCGCCTAGACCGCCCGCGGGCCGATGGCGGGCCCGCCATGTTTGACGGCACGTCTCAGGGCAGGAGAGCGCAGGGTACACAGTCGAGGGAGGAGGGACACCGTGACCGTACCGAACGTGGACCTCATCGACGGGACCGCGATGCCGCAGCTCGGCTTCGGGGTCTTCCAGGTGGGGAACGACGAGGCCGAGAGCGCCGTGACGATCGCCCTGCGGAACGGCTACCGCAGCATCGACACCGCCAGCGCCTACGGCAACGAGGAAGGCGTGGGACGCGCCCTGCGCGCGTCGGAGCTGCCGCGCGACGAGCTGTTCGTCACCAGCAAGGTGTGGAACAGCGACCAGGGCTACGACGCCACGATGCGCGCCTACGAGGCGAGCCTGCGCCGCCTCGGCCTGGAATACCTGGACCTCTACCTGATCCACTGGCCGATGCCGGGCCGCGGCCTGTACCTGGAGACCTGGCGGGCGCTGGAACGGCTGAAGCACGACGGGCGGGTCCGCTCGATCGGCGTCTCCAACTTCACCGTGGAGACGCTGCGGCGCGTCATCGACGAGGCCGACGTGGTCCCCGCCGTCAACCAGATCGAGCTGCACCCCTACTTCCAGCAGGACGGGATGCGCGCCTTCCACCGCGACCACGGCATCCGCACCGAGGCGTGGGCGCCGCTCGGCCAGGGGCACGGGCTCCTGGACGACCCCGCGCTCGACCGCATCGCCCGGGCCCACGGCCGCACCCCCGCCCAGGTCGCGCTGCGCTGGCACCTGCAGATCGGGAACGTGGTCATCCCGAAGTCGGCGACGCCGTCCCGGATCGCGGAGAACATCGACGTGTTCGGCTTCGAGCTGACGCCGGACGACATGAAGACGCTCGGCGAGATGGACAAGGGCCTGCGCTTCGGGCCCGACCCGGCGACGTTCGAGACGGACTAGCCCCCCGCACGACGCGCCCCTCGGAGACCGTCACCACGCGCTCGGTCGCCGCCGGGAGACCCCAAGATCGTGACCTTGGGTGGTCGAGCGTAACGTTCCGTGCATGGGGGAGGAGCGGGGGAGCTGGACGGGGCCCGGCGGGTTACGGGTGACGGCGGTGCGGCTGACCGGCGCGCACGGGGTGTGGGCGGACTTCGCCGGAGTGCGGGGGGCCACGGCGCTGCTGGTGACGCGGGACGGGGTGCCCGTCGGCCGCGGCTACTACCCGACGGTCGATGATCTCGCCGAGATCGTCGACCTGGCGGAGCTGCGCTCGGGATAGCGGTTGCGCGGACGCCCCCCGCGCGTGTAGTCGGTTACTGGTGGGACAGCGCAGGTGTGACGTCGCCGTGGTCGGATCGCTCAACGCCGACCTGGTGGTGGGGGTGGAGCGGCGGCCCGCGCCGGGGGAGACCGTGCTCGGGTCCGACCTGGCCACGCATCCGGGCGGCAAGGGGGCCAACCAGGCGGTCGCGGCGGCGCGGCTCGGCGGCCGGGCCGCGATCGTCGGCCGGGTCGGCGACGACGGGCACGGCGCCCTGCTGCGCGACGCCCTGGCCGCGGCCGGCGTGGACCTCGCGCACCTGGCGGCCACGCCGGGCGTCCCGACGGGCGTCGCGCTGATCACGGTCGGGCCGGACGGCGACAACAGCATCATCGTCTCGCCCGGCGCCAACGCCAGGCTCGGCCCCGCCGACGTCGAGGCGGCCCGCGCGCTGATCGAGAGCGCCCCGGTCGTGTCGCTGCAGATGGAGGTGCCGCTGCCCGCGGTGGAGGCCGCCGCCGGGCTCGCCGCCCGCGCGGGCCGCCGGGTCGTGCTGAACCTCTCGCCGTCCGCGCCCGTCCCGGACGGGCTGCTCGCCCTCTGCGACCCCCTCGTCGTCAACGAGCACGAGGCCGCCTTCCTGCTCGGCGGGGCCGGCGACCCCGGCCGGATGGCGGCGGCGCTCGCCGGGTCCGGACCCCGCTCGGTCGCGGTCACGGTCGGCGCCGACGGCGTTGTCGTCGCCGACGGCCAGGGCACCTCCGCCGTCCCGTCCCCGCGGTCGGAGGCCGTCGACACCACGGGCGCCGGGGACGCCTTCACCGCTGCGCTGTGCCTGCGGCTCGCGCGCGGCGACTCCCTGCGGGAGGCGGCCCGCTACGCCGCCCGGGTCGGCGCCGCGGCTGTCCGCCGCCCCGGCGCGCAGAGCTCGTTCCCCACGCCGGACGAGGTGCCCGCCCTCTAGTTCACGGGCCGGTGCGGGCGCAGCCGGTACAGCTCGTCGGCGGCGTCGTGGACGTCCGAGCCCAGGTCGAACGCGCTGAGCAGGTACAGGTCGTCGGCGGTCTCGATCTCCAGGATCCGCGTGTGCAGCAGCAGCCGGCGCCGCTCGTCCACCCGGATGGAGACCACCTCGTCCCAGCGCAGCCGGCGGCGCCGGGCGTAGCCGGTCACGACGGTGAGGCCCTCGCGGTCTGCGGCGAGCCGGACCGGGGCGATCAGGTCGCGCAGCGCGAGCACGTTCAGGCCGATCGCCGCCGCGCCCGCCAGGAACCGGAACTGGGGGTCGTGGGAGTACAGCACGAGCAGCGCCGTGACGGCCGCCGCCGCCGCGCACTTGACCACCACATGACCTGGCGGTACGCGCCACCGCCGCTCGTGAGCCGCCTCCATGCCGCCGACCATAGCCCCCGCCGGGCCCTGCCCGCGCCATGGATCGGTCCGATAGCGTCGGGGCCATGCGACTCGGTGTGCTGGACGTGGGCTCGAACACGGTGCATCTCCTGGTGGTGGACGCCCACCAGGGCGCGCGGCCCCTCCCCGCGTACTCCCACAAGGCGGACCTGAGACTCGCCGACCATCTGGCGGACGGCGAGCGGCTCTCCGAAGAGGGCGAGACGCTGCTGCGCGACTTCGTCGACGAGGCGCTCCAGGTCGCCGAGGACAAGGGCGTGGAGGACCTGGTCGCGTTCGCCACCTCCGCCGTCCGCGACGCCTCCAACGGCGACGACGTCCTGGCGCGCATCCGCGCGGACAAGCGGATCGACATCCGGGCGCTGTCCGGCGAGGAGGAGGCGCGGCTGACCTTCCTCGCCGTCCGGCGCTGGTTCGGCTGGTCCTCGGGGCGCCTGCTCGTGGTGGACATCGGCGGCGGCTCGTTGGAGGTCGCCTCCGGCATCGACGAGGAGCCGGACGCGGCGTTCTCCGTGCCGCTCGGCGCCGGGCGCCTCACCCGCGACTGGTTCACCGCCGACCCGCCGCCCGCCGAGGAGGTCCGCAAACTGCGCCGGCACGTCCGCGCGGAGATCGCGCGGCGGGTCGGGGACGTCGCCCGGTACGGGGCGGCCGACCACGCGGTCGCCACGTCCAAGACGTTCAAGCAGCTCGCCCGGATCGGCGGCGCCGCCCCGACGGCCGACGGCCCCTACCAGCGGCGCGTCCTGGCGGGCGAGGCCCTCACCGAGTGGACCGACAAGCTCGCCGCGATGCCCTCCGCCGAGCGCGCCGAGCTGCCCGGGGTGTCCGAGCGGCGCGCCCCGCAGCTGCTCGCGGGCGCGATCGTCGCCGACGCGGCGATGGACCTGTTCGAGCTGCCGGAACTGGAGGTCTGCCCGTGGGCGCTGCGCGAGGGCGTCATCCTGCGTCGCCTCGACATGATCACCGGCTGAGCGCGGGGAGCGGTCCGGCCCTCACGACCAGTTCGGGTGGCCGAGGACCCGGCCCTCGGGCGTGACGGCGCGGTCGCCGGTGCCGTCCGCGCGGACGGCGCGGATCACCGGGTCGGTGACCTCGCCGCGCACGTAGGCGAGCCAGCGGCCGTCGCCCGACCACGCCGGGTCCATGTCGCGCGCCGCCCCGGACGTCAGCGCGTGCGCGCCGGACCCGTCGGCGTTCATGATCCAGATGTCGCTCGCGGTGGCCGGTCCCCGGACGTAGGCGATCTTGGAGCCGTCGGGCGACCACTCCGGGTCGACCGCGCGCACGCCGTCCCTGCTGATCTGCGTCCAGGCGCCGCCCGGCCGGTCCGCGTCCATGGTGTAGATCTGCTCCACGTCGGCGTCGCGCTTGCTCCAGAACACGAGCTTGCCCTTGGACGACCACATCGGGTCGTCCTTGAGGGAGTCGTCGGTGGTCAGCTGGGTGACCTGGCCGCCCCCGACGGCCATGGCGAAGATCTGCCGGACGCCGTCCTTCTCGCCCACGTAGGCCAGGCGGGCGCCGTCGGGCGACCACGCCACGCGGGTGCCGCGCACGATGCCGGTCACCTTCCGCGCGCCTGACCCGTCGGCGTTCACCACCCAGGCCTCGCCGCTCCGCTGGCCCATCCGGGTGAACGCGACGCGCCTGCCGTCCGGCGACCGCTCGGGGAGGACGTCGCAGCCCGGCCCGCCCACCAGCGTCCTCGGAGACGCCTCGCCGGGCCTGTAGACGCCGATGTCGGCGTTGCACGTCGTCGGCCACCCGGGCGCGGTGTCGACCCGGACGAACATCGGCGCGGTCGGGAACGCCGCCGCACCCGCCGCGGCGTTCCGCGCGCCGTGGGAATCGAGGCCGTTGAGGTAGACGGCGCCCGCCACGACCCCCGCGACCAGCAGCACCGCCGCGCCCGACGCGGCGAATACGCCGCGCCGCGACCGCCCCCGGACGGCGGGCGCCGGGAACTCCCGCGCGGTGGGCGGGTCGGTGCGGCGCTCGTAGGCGGGTTCCGTCCGCGGCTCCGGCTGGGGCTGGGGCTGGGGCTGCGGCTGGGGTCGCGGGGCCGGGACCGGGGCCGGGACGTCCTGGGAGGTGGCCGACGGGTCGGCGGCGCGCGTCGCTTCCGGGGCCGCCGCGGGGGCCCCGGGCGGGGCCGTCCACATCTCGCCCAGCTCGGTCGTCACGGCCGCCTCGCCGGATCCGCCGACCAGCGCCAGGAGCAGCTCCCGGGCGCTCGGCCGCTGCGCGGGGTCCTTGCGCAGCGACGCCTGGACGAGCCCGGTCAGCGACGGCGGCAGGTCGCCGATCTCGGGATCGGCGTGCACGGCGCGGGCCGCCATGATCTGGAACGAGCCCTGCCCGAACGGGTTGCGCCCGCTGGCGGCGAACGCCACCAGGCAGCCCCAGGCGAACACGTCCACGGCCGGGGTGACCTGCTGCGTGGTGATCTGCTCGGGCGCGATCCAGCCGGGCGTGCCGACGACCTGCCCGGTCCGGGTGTGGGAGGAGGCCATGTCCAGCGCGCGGGCGATCCCGAAGTCGATCACGCGCGGTCCGGAGATGGACAGCAGCACGTTGCTCGGCTTCAGGTCGCGGTGCACCAGGCCCGCGCTGTGGATGGCGACGAGCGCGGCGGCCACGCCGACCGCGACGCCGTGCAGCATCCCCGGCGAAAGGGCCCCGTTCGCGCTGACGTGCTGGAGCAGCGACGGCCCGTCGATGTACTCGGTCACCATGTAGGCCAGGCCGAGGTCCTCGCCGTGCTCCAGGACCTGCGCCGTGCAGAACGACGCCACGCGCTGGGCGTTGGCGGCCTCGTCGTGGAACCGCGCGAGGAACGTCCTGTCGCCCGCCAGCTCCGCCCGGACCACCTTCACGGCCACGGCCCGCCCGTCGGTGTCGCGGCCGAGGTAGACGGCGCCCATCCCGCCCTCACCGATCTTGGCCTCGATGCGGTACCGGCCGATTCGGGAGGGATCGTCCGGGCGCAGCTCACCCAGGGAGGTCGCGTCCATGGAGTCTCACCTTCCGCCCCACGGAGCCACGTCTTGGCGACCGCCTCCACGGCGGCACGCGGCCCCAACGCCTCCATACGATGACAGAGGAGGCGGTGAGGTTCTAGCGCGGGCCGCCCGATCTCGTCTCAGTGGAAGTTCCGGGCCCGGACGCGGCCGGGGACCGGCAGGCGGCGCAGCCGGGTGGCCCGGACGTTGGTGACCCCGTCCACGCGTTCCAGACGGCCGCCGACCAGCAGCGCCTGGGAGTCGACGGCCAGGCCGCGGAACCGCTGGAACACCTGCGGCGGGCACACCACGTTGATGATGCCGGTCTCGTCCTCCAGGGTCATGAACACGATGCCGCCGGCCGTCGGCGGGCGCTGCCGGTGGGTGACGAGCCCGGCGACGACGACGTTGGTCTCGCCCGGCGTCTCCGCGAGCCGCGCGGACGGCAGCGCGCCCAGCTCGTCCAGCGCCTCCCGGACGTGCGCGACGGGATGGGTGTGGGAGACGCCGGTGGCCCACAGGTCGGCGAGGGTCTCCTCGATCGGCGTCATGGCCGGCAGGGCGGGCGCGGACGCGCCCGGCGTGACGCCCTCGATCCGCCCCGGGCCGGAGCCCGCCAGCGCGCCCGCCGCCCAGAGGGCCTCGCGCCGCGACAGGCCGAACCGGTCGAACGCGCCCGCGGTGGCGAGCGCCTCCAGGGCGCCGGCCGACAGCGGCACGCGGCGGGCGAGGTCCTCCATGCTCGTGTAGGGGCGTCCCGCCGCGACGGCCTCGGCGGTGTCGTCCCCCAGGTTGCGGACGCCCGACAACCCCAGCCGGATCGCGGGCTGCGGCGTCGCGGGCGCGTGGGGATGGCCGGAGTCGGCCTCGACGGGCTCCTCCAGCGTGGGGTGGACGTCGCTGGCGTTGATGTCCACGCCCCGGACCACGACACCGTGCCGCCGGGCGTCGGCGAGAAGGCTCTGCGGGCTGTAGAACCCCATCGGCTGGTTGCGCACCAGAGCCGCGGTGAACGCGGCGGGGTGGTGGCGCTTCAGCCAGGCGCTCGCGTACACCAGATGCGCGAAGCTCTGCGCGTGCGACTCGGGGAACCCGAACCCGGTGAAGCCGAGGATCTTCTCGTACACGCTCTCCGCGACGGGGGCCGGGATGCCGCGCTCGGCCATCCCGTCGAGCAGCCGCCGCCTCAGCCGCTCGACGCGCTCGGGGGCGCGCTTGGCGCCCATCGCCTGCCGGAGCTGGTCGGCCTCGGCGGGGGTGAATCCCGCGCAGTCGACGGCGAGCTGCATCATCTGCTCCTGGAACAGCGGGACGCCGAGCGTGCGGGACAGGGCCGGCTCCATCAGCGGGTGCGGGCAGTCGGCGGGCTCCAGGCCCTTGCGCCGCCGCAGGTAGGGGTGCACGGATCCGCCCTGGATCGGCCCCGGCCTGATCAGCGCCACCTCCACCACCAGGTCGTAGAACTCGCGGGGCCTCAGCCGGGGCAGCGTCGCCATCTGCGCCCGCGACTCGACCTGGAACACCCCGACCGTGTCGGCGTCGCACAGCATGTCGTAGACCTCCGGGTCGTCCGGCGGGATCGACTGGAGGTCGTGCCGGACCCCGTGGTGCTCGGCCACCAGGTCGAAGCAGTCGTGCAGCGCCGCGAGCATCCCGAGCCCGAGCAGGTCGAACTTGACGAGCCCGGCCGCCGCGCAGTCGTCCTTGTCCCACTGCAGGACGGTGCGGCCCGGCATCGTCGCCCACTCGATCGGGCAGATCTCCCCGACGGGCCGGTCCGCGATCACCATGCCGCCGGAGTGGATGCCGAGGTGGCGGGGGAGCGCCAGCATCCGGTCCGCCAGCTCCTTCACCGGCGCCGGGATGCCGGCCTCCGTCCCGACGGGGTCGCGCGGGTCGATGCTCTTCGACCACGCGTCCTGCTGGCCGGGGGAGAAGCCGAGGGCGCGCGCCGCGTCCCGGACGGCCATGCGCGGGCGGTAGCTGATGACGTTCGCCACCTGTGCCGTGCGCTCCCGCCCGTACTTCCCGTAGACGTACTGGATGGCCTCCTCCCGGCGCCGGTGCTCGATGTCCAGGTCGATGTCGGGCGGGCCGTCCCGCCCCGGCGACAGGAAGCGCTCGAACAGCAGGCCGTGGCGGACGGCGTCGACCCCGGTGATGCCGAGCGCGTAGCAGACCGCCGAGTTGGCCGCCGATCCCCGGCCCTGGCACAGGATCCCCCTGCTCCGGCAGAACTCCACGATGTCGTGCACGATCAGGAAGTAGCCGGGGAAGCGGAGCTGCTCGATGACGTCCAGCTCCCGGGCGATCTGCTCGTAGGCGCCGGAGACCCGCTCCCTCTCGGGCGGCCCGTACCGCCGGAGCGCGCCCTCCTTCACCAGGCGCCGCAGCCAGCTCGCCTCGTCGTGCCCGTCCGGGACGGGCCAGTCGGGCAGCCGGGGCGCGACCACGTCGAAGTCGAACCGGCACTCCTCCGCCAGCGCGACCGTCCGCTCGCGGACGCCGGGGAACCGCGCGAGCCGCCCCGCCATCTCCGCGCCGCTGCGGACGTGGGCGGTGCCGCCCGCTGGAAGCCAGCCGGCCATGTCGTCCAGGCCGCGCCGTGCCCGGACGGCGGCCATGGCCTGCGCGAGCCGCGCGTCGGCGCCGGGCGCGGCGAAGTGCACGTTGTTGGACGCCACCACGTCCACCCCGACCCGGCGCGCCAGCGCGAACAGGGCGTCGTTGCGCAGGTCGTCGTCGGGCTGGTCGTGGTCGACCAGCTCGACGAACACGTTGTCGCGGCCGTAGGCGCCGACCAGCTCGCGCAGCTCCCGCTCCGCCGCGTCCGGGCCGTCCGCCTCCAGCGCCGCCGGGACCGGGCCCTTCCGGCAGCCGGTGAGGACGGCCCAGTGGCCGCCGTGCGCCTCGGCCAGCGCGCCCGCGTCGTAGACGGGCCTGCCCTTCCGTCCTCCCGCGAGCTGCGCGGACGTGATCGCCGAGCAGAGCCGCGCGTACCCGGGGGCGCCCCGGGCGAGGACCAGCAGGTGCCGGCCGGCCGGGTCGGGCTCGCCGGTCCGCGGCCCGGGCATGCCGAGGCCCAGCTCCGCGCCGAAGACCGTGCCGATCCCGGCCTCGCCCGCGGCCTGCGCGAACTGCACCGCCCCGTACATGCCGTCGTGGTCGGTGACGGCCATCGCCTGCACGCCGAGCCGCGCCGCCTCGGCGACCAGCGATGCGGGGTCGCTCGCCCCGTCCAGGAAGCTGAACGAGGAGTGGACGTGCAGCTCCGCCCACGGCACGCGGGCCTCGGCGCGGCGGGGGACGCCGGCCGGCTCCGGCGGCGGCTCGGGGGCCCGCCCGCCGGGCCGCCACGACAGCCGCTCCTCGAACTCCCGCCACGGGATCGGCGGATTGTGCCATCCCATCAGCCGGAGAGCCTCTCTGCCATGAACGGCGGCTCGGTCACGAACGGCGGCTCGGTCTTCAACGGCGGCTCAGTCATAAACGGCCTCGACATGCCAGCGCCCGCCCTCGACGGCGAGCAGGTAGGCGGCGCCGTCGTCGGTGGTGACCTGGAACCGGGCGCGGCGGCGGGCGGCGGCCGGGTCCCACCAGCGCTCGTCGGCGGGCCACGGGCCCGTCCAGCCGGTCACGGCGGCGGGGCGCCCGCGCACGCGGAGCGTCGCGG
>NZ_JBEZJQ010000015.1:0-215839 GCF_040653135.1 Actinomadura sp. NPDC048021 | reverse complement strand
GGGTTCTTCTTGGTCGATGAACCATCTACCGGAGACCTCACTGCGTCCGGCTCACAACACGCCGATGCTCACCCCACTTCGAAACACGCCCTAGGCGTCCTGGTCGGGGTCGTCCCGGAGGACGTAGATGGCGCCGCCCCGGTTCTCGGTGCGTCCCGAGTCCTCGCGGGGCGGCGGGACGGGGCGCCGCTCCTCCGCGGGCTCCCCCTCGCCGGGCTCGTGGTGCACGCCGAGATCTCGGTGCCCGCCGGGCTCCTCGGGCTCCAGGTGCCCCTCGACGACGATCGTGCCGTCGCTCGGCGGCTGGGGCTCGTCCTCGGCGAGATCGGGCGCCGGGTCCGTCCGGCGGCGGGGCCGCCGGGGCGCGAGGACGGGCTCGGCCTCCTCGAACTCCAGCGGGTCAGGGGCGTGCGGGGCCTTCGGCGCCGGCTCGGGCGGGCCCTCGGGGCGCAGGTCGTAATCCCCGGGGACGGGCGCCGACAACGGCACGGCGGGCTCCGGGACGGTCCGCACCGGCTTCTTCGGCTTGCCGGGCTTCTTCGCCGCCTTCTTGGAGGGCGCCTTCGCGGCAGAGGCCTTCTTGGCCGCCCGCTTCTTGGACGGCGCGCGCGCCGGACGCCGCAGCACCATCCAGTTCGCCACCCACGCCGCGATCGCCGCCGAGATCCCCACCTCCAGGGCCGCCAGCAGCCCCACCTGCCACGCCGACGGGCCCACGGTCGCCATCCGTCCGCCGCCCAGCGGCCCTCCCGCCAGCGCGCTCAGCAGCGCCGCGACGGCCCCGGTCAGGGCGCCGGACACGAAGCCCCACAGCGGCGCGCCCTCCGACACCGGGCTCGGCAGGGACCGGATCGTCAGGACGCCGCCCACCGCGCCGGCGACGAAGGGCGCGGCCAGCGCCAGCAGTGAGATCGCGGGGGCCGGGCCCGGCTGGGGAAGGGCCGCGAGCGGCGGGAACGCGGGCACGGCGTTCAGGAACACCCCGGTCGGGGAGACGCTCGTCCCGGCGCCCACGGAGAAGCCCGGCCCGACCGCGTACGCCATGCCCCAGATCGCCGCGTTCGGCAGGAAAGCCAGCTCGACCAGCAGCAGGAGGACGCCGCCGACGGCGCCGGGGGCGAGCATGTCGTAGAGGTCGCCGGCGTCCGACAGGTGCGCGGCGAGGGACCCGCCGACGAGCAGCGCGCCGGACGCGAGCAGCACGCTCAGCGACCCCGCCACACCGATCACCAGGGAGCGCGGCCGCTCGGGCAGCAGCCGCAGCAGCGCGCCCAGCCCGGACCGGACCCGCCGCCCGCGGGCCTCCGCCGCCACGACCGCCCGCGCCGCCCCGAGCCCGCCCGCGACGGCGGCGACGAGGAAGCAGCCGACGAGCGCCTGCCACGCCGACGGCCGCACCTCCTCGGACGACGCCGCGAGCGCGAGCAGCCCGGCCAGCGCCGCGTACGGGGCGGCCAGCGCGACGCTCACGTGCAGGACCGCGGTGCGCTGCCGGTGCGGCAGCCCGGCCACCCGGATCATCCACCCGCCGCCCCGGTACAGCAGGACCCCGGGCAGGACGAGCACGCCGAGCGGAAGGAGCCCGAACCGCCCCTGCCCGTAGGAGAAGCCCGCGTGGTGCGAGACCAGCCAGAAGTTCACGGCCGTGCGGAACACCCCGGCCAGGCCGTGGCCGAGCGCGGTCTTCGGCGCGGCGATCCAGCCGATCAGCGTGATCGTGGTGAGCACCGCGAGCCCGATGCCGATGCACCACAGCGCCGCGACGAGCCCCGTCACGTACAGCGGCCTCGCGGGGACGGCCGGCGGGCGCCCGCGACCGGAGTCCGCGCCCGGCGGCGCGTCGGCCCGGCCCGCCTCGCCCGGCGGCGGCGGCGCGGCCTTCGGCGTGCCCGTCGCTCCCGCCCCCCTCGCCCCTGCGCCCTTCGACGGCGCGCTCTTCGACGGCGCGCTCTTCGTCGGCGCCGCTTTGGGCGGCGCCGCTTTGGTCGGCGCCGCTTTGGTCGGTGCCGCCTTGGTCGGTGCCGCCTTCGACGGCTGCCGCTTCGCGCGCTGCCCGGGGGTCTTGTCGCTCACCGGTCCATGCTGGCACCGCGCCCGCCCCCGCAAGGCCCGCCCGCCCGGCGTGTCGCCTTTGCGATCACGCCCGGCCGGGCGCCGCCACCCCGCCCGGCCGGGCGGCGCCACCCCGCCCGGCCGGCTGGCGCCACCGCGCGCCGCGGCGGCTGCCGGGACGCGAAAGACGCCCGGGCCGACGGGCGGCTCGGGCGTCTTTCGGGTGGTCCGGGGGGATCAGCGGTTCTGCATGATCTCCCGCATGAGGACGGCGGTCTCGCTCGGGGTCTTGCCGACCCGGACGCCGACCTTCTCCAGGGCCTCCTTCTTCGCCTGCGCGGTGCCGGCGGAGCCGGACACGATGGCGCCGGCGTGGCCCATGGTCTTGCCCTCGGGGGCGGTGAACCCGGCGACGTAGCCGACGACCGGCTTGGTCACGTGCTGCTCGATGTAGGCGGCGGCGCGCTCCTCGGCGTCGCCCCCGATCTCACCGATCATCACGATGGCGTCGGTCTCCGGGTCGTCCTGGAACGCCTGGAGCGCGTCGATGTGGGTCGTCCCGATGACGGGGTCGCCGCCGATGCCGACGCAGGTGGAGAAGCCGATGTCGCGCAGCTCGTACATCATCTGGTAGGTCAGCGTGCCCGACTTGGACACCAGGCCGATGCGGCCGGGCGTCGTGATGTCGGCCGGGATGATGCCCGCGTTCGACTTGCCGGGAGACGCAATGCCGGGGCAGTTCGGTCCGATGATGCGGGTCTTGTTGCCCTTGGACTCCGCGTACGCCCAGAAGTAGGCGGTGTCGTGCACCGGGATGCCCTCGGTGATGACGACGCAGAGCGGGATCTCGGCGTCGATCGCCTCGACCACGGCGTCCTTGGTGAACTTCGGCGGGACGAACACGACGGAGACGTCAGCGCCGGTCTCCTGCATGGCCTCCCTGACGGTGCCGAACACCGGGAGGGTCGTGCCGTCGAAGTCGACCGTCTGCCCGGCCTTGCGGGCGTTCACGCCGCCGACGACCTGGGCGCCGGAGGCGAGCATCCGGCGGCCGTGCTTGGTGCCCTCGGAGCCCGTGATGCCCTGGACGATGATCTTGCTGTTCTCGGTGAGCCAGATGGCCATTGTCATGCACCTGCCGCTGCGAGTTCGGCGGCGCGCCTGGCCGCGTCGTCCATGGTGTCGACCTGCTGGACGCCGGGAAGCGCCGCGTCGTTGAGGATCCTGCGCCCGAGCTCGGCGTTGTTGCCGTCCAGCCGGACGACGAGCGGGCGGTTGACGGTCTCGCCGCGGTCGGCCAGCAGCTTGTAGGCCGACACGATGCCGTTGGCGACGGCGTCGCAGGCGGTGATGCCGCCGAAGACGTTGACGAAGACGGACTTGACGTCGGCGTCGGACAGGACGATCTCCAGCCCGTTCGCCATCACCTCGGCGGACGCGCCGCCGCCGATGTCGAGGAAGTTCGCGGGCTTCTGGCCGTTGAACTGCTCGCCGGCGTAGGCGACCACGTCGAGCGTGGACATGACGAGCCCGGCGCCGTTGCCGATGATGCCGACGCTGCCGTCCAGCTTGACGTAGTTGAGGTCCTTGGCCTTCGCCGCCGCCTCCAGGGGGTCGGCCGCGGCCTTGTCCTCGAGCTTCTCGTGGTCGTCCTGGCGGAACGAGGCGTTGTCGTCCAGGGAGACCTTGCCGTCGAGGGCCTTCACCTGGCCGTCGGCGGTGAGGATCATCGGGTTCACCTCGACGAGGGTGGCGTCCTCGTCGGTGAACACGGCCCACAGCCGCTCGATCAGCTCGGCGGCGCCGTCGAGGGCCTCCTGCGGGAGGCGGCCCTTCTCGGCGATCTCGCGGGCCCGGGCGCGGTCCACGCCCTCCAGCGGCGAGACCGGCACCATCGCCAGCCGGTCGTGCGGCACCTCCTCGATCTCCACGCCGCCCTCGACGGAGCAGATGGACAGGAAGGTGCGGTTGGCGCGGTCGAGCAGGAAGGAGAAGTAGTACTCCTGCGCGATCGCGCTGCCCTCCTCGACGAGGACCTTGTGGACCGTGTGGCCCTTGATGTCCATGCCGAGGATCTGGGTGGCGAGCTGCTCGGCCTCGTCGGCGGAGTCGGCCAGCTTCACGCCCCCGGCCTTGCCGCGGCCGCCGGTCTTCACCTGGGCCTTGACGACGACTTTCGAGCTTCCCGCGGCGAACAGCTCCGCCGCGATGGCCCGGGCTTCCTGGGGAGTATGGGCGACCTTGCCGGTGGGCACCGGTACCCCGTACTCGGCGAAGAGTTCCTTCGCCTGATGTTCGAACAGGTCCACGAGGGCGTCCTTTTACGGATCGACAGCCGAATGTGCGACCACACGAGTGGGCGTTACACGGGTGTCCGTGCGGCCGGCACTCTGCGGTCCGCTCCGTCGATGCAGCCTAGTCAACCCGCCTCGGTGGTGACGCCGCCGGGTCCACAAGTAACGCGGACTTCTCTTGTACGGGAGCGCCCCGGGCGGTAGGTGTGCTCATCCTCAGGGGAGGGCACGAGTGGCTCGTGAGGAGGATGAACCGATTGACGTAGTTTGATGTACTAATTCGGCGAGACGGCCAGGCGGACAGGGGGCGAACGCATGGCGATGGCGGAGAGACGGAACAGGTCCGTCGCGGAACCCGTCCCCGTCGCGTCCGTCATCTCCGTCCCGCCGCCCGCGGGCGGGCCGGCCACGCCGCGCCGGCGGGCCGCGCCGCGCGGCCGCTCGGGCGCCCGCAAGGTGCGGCGCACCGCGGGCCTGCTCATCGTGGCGGCGCTCGTCGCGACCGGCGGCGCCACCGTCCCCGAGCCGCCCGAGGCCGGCTGGGCGAGCCCCGGGCTCGTCGGCGGCGGCGGGTGGCCGTTCGCGGGCGTCCCGCTCTCCCCCGATCAGGCCGAGGGGGCCTCCTACCTGCCGGGAAGCTCGGTCGTCAGGCTCGCGGACGGGCGGGTCCGGCTCGTCCCGTCGGGCGGCGAGGCGCCGATCACCGTGGACGCCTCCGACCCGCGGGTGGACCGGGCGGTCCGGTCCGACGGCGCGTGGCTGGCGCAGGGGACCGTCCCGGGCGGCGCGACGAACGACGCCTACCGCGACATGGCGACGCGCGCCCTGCTCGACCTCCGGCTCCTCACCCGCCCGAACGGCGCGTCTCTCGCGTCCTGGTACTCGAAGTGGCGGTACTGCTGGCCCCGCGACTCGGCGTTCACCGTGGCAGCGTTCACCGCCACCGGGCATCCGGCCGAGGCGCGCCGCGTCCTGTACTTCCTCGCCCGGGCGCAGCACGACAACGGCATGTGGGCGGCGCGGTACAACGCCGACGGGACGGCCGTCGCCGATGGCCGCGCCCCGCAACTCGACTCGCTCGGCTGGGTGCTGTGGGCGACGTGGTTCTACGGCGTCCGGACCGCGGACCAGGACGACCTGCCCACGCTGTGGCCGATGGTGCGGCGCGCCGCCGACCACCTGGCGCGCTCCCTCGACGCCGAGGGGCTCCCGCCCGCCTCGTCCGACTACTGGGAACGCGACCACCGGCGCGAGCAGGACCCGCGCCGCCCGACGCTCGGCGTGGTCGGCCCCGCGCTGGCGGGGCTGCGCGCGGCGGCCGACCTCGCGCGGATGCGCGGCGAGGGCGCCAAGGCGACGCAGTGGCGGCACGCCGCGCGGCGGCTCTCGGACGCGGTGGCCAGGCAGTTCGCCCCCTACGGCTACCCGCGCTCCCCCGTCCCCGGCGGGCTGATGGACACCTCGGTGACATTTCTCGCACCGCCGTTCGCGCCGGCCGATCCGGGCGTGACCACCGCGATCGCGGACGCCGCGCGCAAGCAGGCGCTGCCGAACGGGGGCGTCCTGCCGGGCGAGCGCTGGTCGGGCGACCCCGACGTCGCCTGGACGCCGGAGACCGCGCTGTTCGGGCTGAACGCGGCCGCGTCGGGCCGGAGGGACGAGGCGCTGCGGCGGCTCGACTGGCTCTCGGCGCACCGCACGTCCCTGGGCGTCCTGCCGGAGAAGGTCGGCGTGACGGGCAGGCCCGCGGGCCCGGCTCCCCTGGGCTGGACGGCGTCGCTGGTCCTGCTGAGCCTTTCCGCGCTGGACCGGCCGCTCCCCGTCCCGTGAGGTGAGGCCCTAGCCGAACTGCTCGTACCCGAGCTTCAGCACGAGGGCTGAGACGACGCAGAGCAGGACGGCCCGAACGAATCCGGCACCGCGGTTGATCGCCATGTGGGCGCCGAGCTGCGCGCCGACGATGTTGCAGACCCCCATGGCCAGCCCGATGGCCCACAGCACGTGGCCCTGGGCCGCGAACACCGCGAGGGCGCCCAGGTTCGTGCCGGTGTTGATGATCTTCGAGGTGGCGGAGGCGTCGACGAAGTCCATGCCGAGCAGCACGGTGAAGGCGATCACCAGGAACGTCCCGGTGCCCGGCCCGAGGAGCCCGTCGTAGAAGGCGATCGCGACGCCCGGGACGAGGACGGCGGCGGCGACCCGGCGGCGCGTCCGCAGCACCGGCCGCGGGAGCCGGCCGAGGTTCGGCCTGAGCACCACGATCGCGGCCACCGCCAGCAGGACGACCATGATGACGGGTTTCAGCACGTCCGAGGAGATCGCCGCCGCGCAGAGGGCGCCGCCGGCGGCGCAGCAGACCGCGAGCAGGCCCGCCGGGAGGGCCACCCTGACGTCCGGCTTGGCCTTGCGCGCGTAGGCGACGGCGGCGGACGCGGTGCCCGCGATCGAGCCCAGCTTGTTGGTGGCGAGCGCGGTCGCGACCGGCTGCCCGGGGTTGAGCAGCAGCAGCGCGGGCAACTGGATCAGCCCGCCGCCTCCCACCACGGCGTCAACCCAGCCCGCCGCGACGGCGGCGGCCAGCAGCAAGACGACCTGCTCGGCGTGCACGGGGGCTCCCGGGGGTAAGGAGTGAAACTCAGATCACCGATTACCCTAGCGGGCCGCCTCCTCCGGCCGGCGGCCGCCTCCCCCGCCCCCGGCACGCCGCTCCCTTCAGGAGGTCGGCCACTCGCTGGCGAGCACCGCCCAGACCTGGACGTCGCGGCGGTCGCCGTCGAGGACGAACGCCTGCCGCAGGACGCCCTCGCACGTCATCCCGAGGCGCTCCGCCACGGCCGCGCTCGCGGTGTTGCGCGGGTCGCACAGCCACTCCACCCGGTGCATCCCCCGCACGCCGAACGCCCAGTCGATCATGATGCGGACGGCCTTGGTGATCAGCCCGCGCCCCCGGACCTCGGCCGCGAGCCAGACGCCCGCCTCGCAGACGCCCTGCGCGGCGTCGAACGTCCGGAAGACCGTGCCGCCCTGGAGGACCCCGTCCACCCAGATGCCGTAGAGGCGGCCCTCGTCCCTGGCCTGCCTGTGGGCGTAGGCCTGGAGGAGCTCGCGGGCGCTCGCCTCGTCCACCACGGTCCGGGCCCAGGGGATGTACTGGTCGATCTCTCCGCGGATCCGGTCGGCGTGCTCGGCGAACTCGGCCGCCTGCCAGGGCTCGAACGGGCGCAGCTCGGCGCCCTCGGCGAGCGTGCGAGCGAACATGGGGGACCTCCCGGGGAGTACGTACCGAACGTTTGTTATGTATTCTACGGGCATGCCCGCCCGAGGTGATCACGACGCCCGCCGCCAGGACGTGTCCGAGGCCGTCTGGCGCGTCCTGGCCGGTCGCGGCTTCGGCGGCCTGACCCTGCGCGCGGTCGCGGCGGAGATGGGCGCCTCCACCGGACTGCTCACGCACTACTTCCCGAACAAGAGGGCCCTCGTCGCCTACGCCCTCGACCTCGCCGAGGAGCGCACCGCGAACCGCCCCCTCCGCGAGGCCCCGCCCGGCCTGGCGTCCCTGCGCGCCGCGCTCCTGGACGTTCTGCCGCTGACCCCCGCCGCGTCGGCCATGAACCGGATCTGGGTGAGCTCCTGGGACGTCGCGCTGGCCGATCCCGAACTCGGCGAGCGCCAGCGGCTCCGCTACGAGAACTGGCGCGCGCGGCTCCGCCCCCACGTCGCCGCCGCCGTCGAGCGCGGCGAACTGCCCGCGGGGCCCGGCCCGGACGACACCGTCGCGGCCGCCGCCGCGTTCACGCACGGCCTGGTCGTCCACGCCCTGTTCGCCCCGGACGCCTACCCGCCCGCCCGCCAGGCCGCGATGCTGGACGCCTTCCTGGCCGCACTGGCCGCGCCGGCCGGCCTCCCCGCGACTCCCGGCGGGGAGGGATGATGTCCCGATGACCGAGCCGCGCACGCTGCGCTGCCCCCGCCACCTCGGCATGATCCTCGCCGGGGTCGCCATCGCCGCCCTCTTCGGCGTCGTGGCGGTCCAGAAGGCCCTCGACGGCGCCGGCGCCCCGGCATGGGCCGCCGCAACCGCCTGCTTCGCCCTCGCGGCCGGAGCCGTCCCCCTGCTGCGGACGCGCATGATCCTGGACGCGGAGGCCCTCACCCTCGTCACGGGGTACGGCCGCCGCCGGTTCGCGTGGACGGAGATCATCGAGATCAGCGCGGACGCCTATCAGGGCTTCTGGCTGCTCCAGGTCCGGTCCGAGGAACGCGAGCGCCAGGCCGCCTTCTTCCCCGTCCGGCCGGCGTCGATGCCCGTGGACCAGGGCACCCGCTTCCGTGAGCCGTCCGGCGACACCCCCTACGGCCTCTACCGGCTGCACGCCGAGCTCAGCGAGGAATGGCGGCGCCTCGCCCCGCCCCGCGCGCGGAGCCGCGGCGGCCCGGGCTCCGCTGGGCCATCCTGGTCCCATGACGATCAGGACCCGCGCCCTCGGTGACGACTTCGCCGCCCCCATCGACGACCGCTATCTCGAGGACTACACCGCCGGCACGACCTACGAGTACGGCCACGTCACCGTGGACGAGGCGGAGATCGTCGAGTTCGCCCGCCGCTTCGACCCGCAGCCCATCCACGTGGACCCGCAGTTCGCCGCCTCCGGCCCGTTCGGGGGCATCATCGCCAGCGGCTGGCACACCGGCTCGATCATGATGCGGCTGTTCGCCGACCACTTCCTGTCCCGGGTCGCCAGCCTCGCCTCCCCCGGCGTGGACGAGCTGCGCTGGCCCGCTCCCGTCCGTCCCGGCGACACCCTGCGCCTGCGCGTCGCCGTCCTGGAGGTCCGCCCGTCCCGTTCCAAGCCGGACCGGGGCGTCGTCAGCACCCGCGCCGAACTTCTCAACCAGGACGACCAGGTCGTCCTGCACACCCTGCCGGCGAACCTCCTGGGCCGCCGCACGGCCTGATCACCGCGCGCCCTCCCGCACCGGCGGCGGCGCGGCGGCGGGCACCGGGACCGCGGGCTCGGGCAGCGTCCGGAACAGCAGCCAGGCCAGCGCGGGCAGCGCGATGAGCGGCGCGAGGGCGACGCGCAGCGACGCGGCGTCGGCGACAGCTCCGAGGACGGGGCTCGCGAGTCCGCCGACGCTGACGGTCAGGCCGAGGGTGACGCCGCCGGCGGTGCCGACGCGCGTGGGCAGGTAGTCCTGCCCGAGGGTGACCTGCAGCGAGAACGGGACGTAGAGGCCGGCGGAGGTCAGCGCGACGAACAGGTAGAGCGCCGGGCCGGGCACGAGCACGATGCCCGCCACGGCGACCACGGTCAGCAGGTACGACCAGCGCACGACGGTGACCCGGTCCCAGCGGGCGGCCAGGGAACCGCCCGCCACGGTGCCCACTGCGCCCCCGGCGTACAGGACGAACAGCGCCGCCGTGCCCGCCGCCACTCCCCCTCCAGTGCGCTGCCGCGCGTAGAACGAGATGAACGTGCTCAGCCCCACGAACACGATCGACCGGCAGACCACGGCGAGCGACAACTTGAGGAAAGAGCGTGCATCGTCCACACCGGCCGTCGTGGTCGTGCGCGCGCCGGAGGCCGTCCCCTCAAGGGCGCGCAGGACGGGCAGGCACACGACGCTGCCCACGAGTGCCGGCACCACGAGGAACGGCGTGCAGCGCAGGCCGCCGGTCGCGACGACCGCCGCGACCAGAAGCGGCGCGAGCGCGAACCCGACGTTGCCGCCGACGGAGAACCAGCTCATCGCCGTGTGGCTCCCCCTGCTCGCCTTCCGCGCGACCCGGGCGGACTCGGGGTGGTACGCCGCGACCCCGATCCCGGAGATCGCCACGAAGGCCAGGGTGGGGGCGTAATCGCCGCTGAGGCCGCTCAGAGCGATCCCCGCTCCCCCCAGAAGCGTGCTCAGCGGAAGCAGCCAGGGCATCGCCCACCGGTCGGTGAGCGCCCCGAACAGCGGCTGCGCCACCGAGGACAGCAGCGACGCGGCGAGCACGATGCCCGAGGCGGCCGCGTAGGTGTAGGCGCGCTCGGCCACGAAGAACGGGACGAGCGCCGTCACGGACCCCTGGTAGACGTCCACGCACGCATGTCCGGCGGACAGCAGGACGACCGGCCGCCCGTCCCGCCGACGGGTCGCTTCTCTTGGACTCGATGACACGTCCCTCATGCTCGCGCCGGAGACCGGTGTCGGACTTCCGATAATCTGCCAACCAATGCAGGAAAGCCGCCATCAACCGATCGCGCCGACCCGAGCGCGTTCGCTGGCGCCGGGCGCCGCCATCGACGCCCACCGCCACGACGACCACCAGATCGCCTACGCCGGACGGGGCGTGGTCGCCGTCACCACCGGCGCGGGCTCCTGGGTGGCGCCCGCCGACCGCGCCATCTGGATCCCCGCCGGGGCCGTCCACGCCCACCAGGCCCACGGCGAGCTCGAACTCCACCTGGTCGGGCTGCCCGCGAGCCACAACCCGCTCGGGCTGGACGAGCCGGCGGTGCTCGGGGTCAGCCCCCTGCTGCGCGAACTGATCCTCGCCTACACCCGCGACCCGGACGGCGACACCCCCGCCCGGGTCCGGCTGCGCGCCGTCCTGCTGGACCAGCTGCGCGTCTCGTCCCAGCAGCCCCTGCACCTGCCCGCCCCGACCGTCCCGCAGCTCAGGGCGCTGTGCGGCATCCTGCACGCCGACCCCGCCGACAACCGCACGCTCGCCGAACTGGGCAGGGAGGTCGGCGCGAGCGACCGCACCCTCTCCCGGCTCTTCCGGAGCGACCTCGGGATGACGTTCCCGCAGTGGCGCACCCAGCTGCGCCTCTACCACGCCCTGATACTCCTGGCCGAGAACACCCCGGTGACCACCGTGGCCCACCAGTGCGGCTGGTCGTCCGCCAGCAGCTTCATCGACGTCTTCCGCCGTGCCTTCGGCCACACCCCGGGCGCCCACCACCCCGCGTGAGCGGCTCCGGGGACGGGTCAGCCCTTCAGGAAGTCCAGGAGGTCGGCGTTGAACCTCTCCTTGTCGCCGGGCACGAGCGCGATCCCGTGCGAGGCCCCCTCGTACACCTTCAGGTCGGCGTTCGGAATGATCTCGACGGCCTTGCGGGCGGTCGCGTCGATCGGGACGATCTGGTCGTCGTCGCCGTGCACGATCAGCGTCGGGACGTCGAACTTGCGCAGATCCTCGTGGAAGTCGGTGAAGCCGAAGGCGTCGACGCACTTCACGCCGGCCTGGAGGCTCTCCTGCATGCCCATGAACCAGAACGCGTCCCGGTTGCCCTGGGTGACCTTGTTGCCCGGCCGGTTCGCGGAGAAGAACGCCTCCGAGGCGTCCTTCCAGTACTGCGAGCGCTCGCGCAGGATGCCGTTCTTGATGTCTTCGAACGCCTGCTCGGGCACGCCCTCGGGGTTGTCGCCGGTCTTGAGCATGGACGGCGTGATCGCCGACAGCAGGACGGCCTTGCGGACCCGCCCGGTGCCGTGCCGCCCGATGTAGCGGGCCAGCTCGCCGCCGCCCATCGAGTGCGCGACCAGCGTGACGTCCCGCAGGTCGAGCCGGTTGATCAGGTCGTTGAGGTCGTCGGCGAAGGTGTCGAAGTCGTAGCCGTCGAACGGCTGGCTGGAGCGCCCGTGCCCCCGGCGGTCGTGGGCGATGCCGCGGTAGCCGGCGTCGGCCACCGCCTTCATCTGGTCCTCCCACGCGTCGGCGTTCAGCGGCCAGCCGTGGATGAAGAGCACGGGCTGCCCGCTGCCCCAGTCCTTGTAGAAGATCTCGTTGCCGTCGCGCGTGGTGACGAATGCCATGCTCGAACCCCCGTAGCGTCTCGTGGACACGTCGGCCGGACCGACCGCGCCCCCAGCGACGAAACGGCCGTCCAGCAACCAGCCGCACCGATACCCTCACGACCGCCCAGAACGCCCAATGAGCAGTCGAAGTGTCTTTACCTCCAAGCCCAGCCTTGGGGAGATCGAACGGAATCCATGGATTGACGAGGGTCGTCCTCGGCGCGCAGCCTGTCGAGGGGGCCTTCGACCAGGGAGCGGCCGTGACGGCAGAACAGGACGCCGGCCTGAACCGCGAGGCCGATGCCGCCGACCTCCTGCGCGCCGAACGCGCCGACCTGATCCAGCACCCCGGCGGCACCCTGCTTGAGCATCTCCAACGGGTGCACGCTCTGCTGGAAGCCTGGGGTGCGCGGCCCGCCCTTCGTCTTGCTGGACTGTGCCACGCCTTCTACGGAACCGACGGTTTCCCCGTCGCGCTCGGCTCCGTTCACCGGCGCCAGGAACTGAGCGAGGTCATCGGCACCGAAGCCGAGGACCTCGTCCACCTCTACGCCGGCTGCGACCGTGCCCGCACGTACCCGTCCCTGCACCAGCCCGACGGCGCCTTCACCGACCGCTTCACCGGGTCGGTGTCTCGTCCCTCACCACGGCAGCGCCGGGACTTCGCCGAACTCACCGTCGCCAACGAACTGGACGTCATCCGCACGGCCGCCCTGGACGGATCCCAGATCACGAAGCTTCTCGACCTGTTCGCCGCCTGGCGGCCCCTGCTGAGCGCCGCGGCTTCCCTGGCAGTCGAGGAGACCGCGCGGCGCCGGGTACCCCCGCCGGCATGATCGCTCGCGGCACCGCGAGCGGCCGGCGGCTCTCGTTCAGGCGCACAGCTGGGCGGCCAGGGTGGCGTGGACCCATTCCTCCCAGGCGTCCGGCGCCCAGCCGCGGTCCTGGACGAAGAGCAGGTACAGCTGCGGGCTGAGCAGGCCGAACAGCAGGTCGGCGGCCAGCTCGGCGGACACGCCGGGGCGCGCGTCGGGCTTGCCGACCAGCGCCTCGGCCGCGGCGCGCTGAACGGTGTAACGGGGGTCCGGCCCGTCGGGCCACTGCGCGGCGATCTGCGGGTCGGCGGCGCCGGCGGCCGCGATCATCGACATGATCGGGGCGACCCGGCCGAGGATCTCGACGGTGCCGCGCACGTGCTCGCGCAGCTGGACGGCCGCGGTGGGCGCGGCGCACGCGGCGCGGAACCACTCCCGCTCCAGGGTGGCGACCGGCTCGGCGTCCCCCGCGATGGACACGTCCACGACGTCCTTGAACAGCGCGCGCTTGGTGCCGAAGACGAAGTACACCGTCTGGACGGCCACCCCCGCGCGGTCGGCGACCTCCTGAAGGCTCGTCGCCCCGTAGCCCTGCGCGACGAAGAGCTCCCGCGCCGCCTCGATGACCTTCGCCCGGGTGCGGCGGGAGCGCTCGGCCCGCTTGTCCGGCCGCTTGACGGTGTCCATGGCGGGAGTATATCTCTAGAGTTCATCACTAGAGTTAACCTCTAAAAAGTTCGGACCCGCAGCGAAGGAGACAGGATGCACACCGTCGTCAACGTCCAGCAGGCCGAGGCGTGGAACGGGTGGGAGGGGGCGGCCTGGGCCGACGACGCCCCGCGGTACGACGCGATGATGGGCGGCTTCAACCGGCCCCTTCTGGACCGGGCCGCGATCGCCGAGGACGAGACCGTCCTGGACATCGGGTGCGGCACCGGGCAGCTCACCCTGCTCGCCGCGCGACGGGCGGCGCGGGCGCGGGCGGTCGGCGTCGACATCTCCGGCCCCATGCTGGCCCGCGCCCGCGCCGACGCGGCGGAGCAGGGCATCGCCAACGTGCGGTTCGACCAGGCCGACGCGCAGGCCCACCCCTTCGACGAGGAGGGCTTCGACGTCGTCGTCAGCCGCGGCGGCGTCATGTTCTTCGCCGATCCCGCCGCCGCGTTCGCCAACATCGCCCGCGCGCTGCGGCCCGGCGGCCGGATGGCGTTCATCGTGCCGCAGGCCGGCGGCCCCGACAGCGAGTACGCCAGGGCCACCGCCGCTCTCGCGCCGCTGATGCGCCGCCCCTCGCCCGCGGCCCGCGGCATGGGCTCCCTGTCCGACCCCGACCGCATCCGCCAGGTACTGCACCAGGCGGGGCTGACGGACGTGGACACGAGCCCCGTCCAGGCGCCGATGGACTACGGCCGCGACCCCGGCGACGCCGCGGACTTCATCCTCAGCCAGGGCCCGGTCCGCTACAACCTCCAGGACGCGGACCAGACCGCTGTCGCGCACGTCCGCCAGGAGCTCCAGGAAGCACTCGCGGCCTACGAGACTCCGGGCGGCATCCGCATCCGCGGCTCCGTATGGCTGGTGAGCGCCACCCGCCCCTGACGTCGATCGCGGCCTGGTCAGCCTTCCGGATAGAAGAGAAAAAGGGTGCAGCCGGTCGACGTCTGCGGGACGTGGGAAGAACCCGCGGGGGCATGGATGAACGAGCCGGCCGGGTAGTCCCGGTCGCCGTCGTTGAAGGTGCCGGAGACCACGAAGACCTCCTCAGGACCCGGTTCGTGGACGTCGACCCCCTCCCAGCACGTGTTCGGATCCATCTGCAGGACGAAGGCCTTCGCGCCGTCGTCGCCCTGCCACAGCGGCCGCAGCCGGATGCCCGGGAAGAGTTCGCGGACCGGGGCGTCCTGAACGCTCGCCCACACATAGCCGGGCATGCTCTGTTCCGTCGTCATGGGGCCAGCATGGCGACCGGCGCCGCGTCCGGCCGAGTGTCAGGAAAGACATCTTGCGGTACTTTCATGCCATGCATCGCGTGGCGGCGCTCGTCCACCCACCCCAGTCGACCTTCGAGCTCGGCTGCGCGGCCCAGATGTTCGGCGTCGAGCGCGCCGGGCTTCCGGTCCGGTACACCTTCGGCGTGTGCACGGAGCACCCCGGCCCCGTCGCGACACTGGCCGGGTTCGACATGCTCGTGACCGACGGGCTGGACGCGCTCGACGCGGCCGACACCGTGGTCGTCCCGGGCTGGCTGCCCGCCGGCAGACCCCCGTCCCCCGCGGTCGTGCACGCCCTGCGCCGCGCGCACTCCCGCGGCGCGCGAGTGGTCAGCATCTGCTCCGGCGCCTTCGCCCTGGCGCACGCGGGCCTCCTGGACGGGCGGAAGGCGACCACCCACTGGGCCCTGGCCGGCGAGTTCGCCGCCCGCTTCCCGCACGTCCAGGTCGACCCGGACGTTCTCTACGTCGACCACGGCGACGTCGCCACCAGCGCCGGAGCCGGAGCCGGCATCGACCTGTGCATGCATCTGATCCGCTCCGACCAGGGCGCCCGGTACGCCGCCCACGTCGCGAGGACCATGGTGATGCCGCCCCACCGCGAGGGCGGCCAGCTCCAGTACTCGGCGCCGCCGCGCCCCGCGCAGATCGACGGCACGCTGGCGCCGCTCCTGGACTGGATCGCCGAGCGGCTCGGCGAACCCGTGACCATCGAGACCATGGCCGCGCACGCGGGCGTCTCCACCCGCACCCTCGCCCGCCGGTTCGCCGAGCAGCTCGGCACCAGCCCCGGGCACTGGCTGCTCACCCGGCGCATCGCCGCGGCCCAGGACCTGCTGGAGTCCTCCGACCTTCCCCTGGACGCCATCGCCCGCCGCGCCGGCCTCTCCTCGGCCACCAACCTGCGCAGGCGCTTCCTCGCCGCCCTGGGCACGACACCGGGCGCCTACCGCCGCACCTTCCGCACTCAAGCGGATTCCGCAGGCGCCCCGGCGTCGTCCAGCACGCAGCCGCCGGAGAGCTAGGCGTCGTCGGACTGGGGAAGGCTCGCCTTGGCCGTCTCGTAGTCGCCGCTCGGGGCCTCGTCGTCCAGGCGGTAGACGAGGTGGACCACGCCGGTGCCGAAGGTCTCGGAGGAGACGAGCTTCAGCGGCAGCGGCGCGTCGGCGTCCTCGAACAGCCGCATCCCCTTGCGCACGGCGATCGGGTGGACCAGCAGGTGCAGCTCGTCGAGCAGGCCCGCTTCCAGAAGCGCGCGGACGACCGAGACCGAACCGCTCATCGCGATGTCCGACGTGCCCGGTTCCTTCTTCAGCGCGGTCACGGCCTCGATGAGGTCGCCCCGGAGCAGCTCGGAGTTGCGCCAGGTGAAGTCGAGGTCCTGGCCGGACACCACGATCTTGCGGGCGTCTCCGAGCTTCCTGGCGAAGTCGGCGTCCTCACCTCCGGCCTTCTCCCGGTCCGGCCACGCGCCCGCGAAGCTGTCGTAGGTCCTGCGGCCGAGCAGGAGGGTGTCGGCCGACCCCAGCTGGGCGTCGACGGCCTGGCCCATCTCCTCGTTGAAGTACGGGAAATGCCAGTCCTGCGGGTCTTCGACGACTCCGTCGAGCGAGATGAACAACCCTGCTGTGATCTTCCGCATCCTGCGACTCCTTCGACAGCCCGGTGGAAAAGGTGCTCACAGGATCTGACCACCGCCGCCCCCGGAACTCATCGGTTCCGGCTGCATCCGGCCGTACGCACTGCCGCCCCGGCGCGGCGGCCTCACCTGAGCGAACGGCTGAAGAGCCGGACGTCCTCCACCAGCAGCTCCGGCACCTCCATGGCCGCGAAATGGCCGCCCCGGTCATACTCCGACCAGTGCCCGACAGAGCCGTCCGGGTCCATCAGGGAGCGGATGGTGGTGTCCGCGGCGAAGACCGCGACCCCCACCGGCACATCCGGCTTCGGGGCGGGCCCGCTCTGCTGCGCCGCGAAGGCCTTCCATGCCCGCATGCCGTCGTAGACGGCGTGCGCGGAGGACGCGCCGGAGCCCGTGAACCAGTAGAGGCTCACGTTGGCGAGAAGCTGGTCCCGGTCCACCGCCGCGTCGGGGAGGTCGATCGCCGGGTCCGTCCACTCGCGCACCTTCTCCACGATCCAGGCCAGCTGGCCGACCGGCGAATCGTTCAGGGAGTACGCCAGCGTCTGCGGTCGCGTCGACTGCAGGGCCAGGTAACCGGTCCCCTCCTCCCTGAACTCGTTGAACTTCCGCGCCCGGGCCCGGTCCGCTCCCGAGAACCGCTCCGGCTCAAGGGCGGGCCCGAACGGCGGGGCAGCGCCCGTCCCGGACAGGTGGACGCCGGCGACCTGCCCCGGAGCGACCAGGGGGAGCATCCCCGCCACCCCCGAGCCGACGTCCGTTCCCTGCGCGACGTACCGCTCGTATCCGAGGCGGCGCATCAGTTCCGCCCACATCCGCGCGACGCCGAAGAGGTTGAAGCCCGCCTCGCCGATCGGGTTGGAGTATCCGTAGCCCGGAAGCGAGGGCAGGACGACGTGGAAGGCGTCGCGGGGATCGCCGCCGTGGGAGCGGGGATCGGTCAGCGGCCCGACGGCCTTCATGAACTCGACCGGCGAACTGGGCCAGCCGTGCGTGAGCACGATCGGGAGCGCGCCCGGCTCCGGCGACCGCGCGTGGAAGAAGTGGATCGTCTGGCCGTCGATCTCGGTCGTGAACTGCGGGATCTCGTTCAGCGCCGCCTCCTGCGCCCGCCAGTCGAACCCGGCGGCCCAGTACTCGGCGAGTTCCCGCAGGTATCCGGCCGGCACGCCGCGGCTCCAGTCGTCCACCCCCACGGCCGCCGGCCAGCGCGTCGCGGAGATCCGGGCTCGCAGGTCCTCGATCTCGGCGGCCGGGACGTCGATGCGGAAAGGACGGATGTCGTTCGTCATGGGAAACACGCTACGGGCCAATGCGGAACAGATCGTTCCGCGATTCGCGGCATCATGGAGCGATGATGCGAACCTCGGTCCGGCTGCTCCGGCTGCTGTCCCTCCTCCAGGCCCGGCGCGACTGGACCGGGCCCGAGCTGGCGGAACGCCTCGACGTCACCACCCGGACCGTCCGCAACGACATCGAGCGCCTGCGGGAGCTCGGGTATCCGGTGGACGCGGCCCCGGGGGTCGGAGGCGGCTACAGCCTCGGCACGGCCGCCGTGCTGCCGCCGCTGCTGTTCGACGACGACGAGGCGGTCGCGGTGGCGATCGGGCTCCGGACGGCGGCGACCGGCGCGGTCTCCGGCATCGAGGAGAGCTCGGTCCGCGCGCTCGCCAAGCTGGAGCGCCTCCTGCCGTCGCGGCTGCGCCGCCGCGTCGGCGCGCTCGCCTCGGCGACGGTCGCGCTGCCCGGCTCCCAGCCGCCGGTGGACGCGGCCGTCCTGACCGCGATCGCCGCCGCCTGCCGGGACCACGAGCGCCTGCGCTTCGACTACCGCACGCACGGCGGCGCGACCGGGCCCCGCGTGACCGAACCGCACCGCCTGGTCGCCTCCGGCCGCCGCTGGTACCTCCTCGCCTGGGACCTGGAGCGGGACGACTGGCGCACCTTCCGCGTCGACCGCGTCGTCCTGCGTCCGCCCGCCGGCCCCCGGTTCACGCCCCGGGACATGCCGGACGAGGACGTCACGACCCGCCTCGCCTCCGGCCTCGCGCAGGCCACGTGGGCCTACAGAGCGCGGGTCGTGGTCAACGCGCCGGCCACCGAGATCGCGGCTCGGCTGCCCGCCGGCATCACGGTCGAACCCGGCGAAGACGACACCTGCGTCGTGGAGGTCGGCTCCGACGACCCGTCCATGCTCACCGTCTACCTGGGCATGCTGGGCGCCGACTTCCGGATCGACGAGACCGCGAACCCCGAACTCGCCGACCATCTGCGCGCCCTCGCCGCCCGCTACACCCGCGCCACCGCCCCCGGCCCCAGCGCGGGCACACCGGGAACGTCACCGACGTAGGCGCCCTGCCTCGCGCCGCCGGAGGCTGGGGTCAGAGCTTCTCGATGGTGGCGAAGCGAAGGACCAGGGTGCGGACGCCGTAGTCGCCGCCGAAGTCAACGCTGGCCTTCTCGCCCTTGTCGTAGACGGAGACGACGGTGCCCAGCCCGAAAGCGTCGTGGGTGACCTTGTCGCCTGGCGACAGGGACGGGACCGGACGGTTTCCCGGTGAGCGGGTTCCCGGGCGTTCCGCCATCCGCGACATGGCGGAACCGGACGTGGAGGACGCCTCGCGTTCCCATTCGACGAGGGATTTCGGGACCTCGCCGAGGAAGCGGGACGGCGGGTTGACCTGAGGCGCTCCCCACGAACTGCGCATCGTGGCCCGGGAGACGTAGAGGCGCTGCCGGGCGCGGGTGATGCCGACGTAGGCGAGACGGCGTTCCTCTTCGAGCTCCTTGGGGTTGCTCATGGCGCGCAGGTGCGGGAAGACCCCGTCCTCCATGCCGGTGAGGAAGACGACCGGGAATTCGAGGCCCTTCGCGGTGTGCAGCGTCATCAGGGTGACGACGCCGTGCTCGCTTTCTTCGGGCTGCTCTCCCGGCGGCACGGGCCCGCCCTTCGCGCCCCCGGGAATGGAGTCGGCGTCGGCGACGAGGGCGACCTGCTCCAGGAACTCGGGAAGGCGGCCCTCGGCGGACTCCCCGTCGAGGCGCTCTTCGAACTCGCGGGCGACGGCTTCGAGCTCCTGGAGGTTCTCGATGCGGGTCTCGTCCTGCGGGTCCTTGGACGCCTGGAGCTCGGCCAGGTAGCCGCTGGCCTTCAGCACCTCGGCGATCAGGTCGGCGGGGGCGAGCGACTCGGCGGCGGCGCGCAGCTCGTCCAGCAGGGCGACGAAGTCGCGGACGGCGTTGAGCGAGCGGGTCGCCATGCCGGGGACGTCCTCGGGCGTCCGGAGGGCCTGCCAGAACGAGATGCGCTCGCGGGACGCGTACGCCTCGACGCAGGCCTCGGCGCGGTCGCCGATGCCCCGCTTGGGGACGTTCAGGATGCGGCGCAGGGAGACGGTGTCCTCGGGGTTGGCGAGGCAGCGCAGGTAGGCGAGCGCGTCGCGGATCTCCTTGCGCTCGTAGAACCGGACGCCGCCGACGACCTTGTACGGCAGCCCGACCCGGATGAAGACCTCTTCGAAGACACGGGACTGCGCGTTGGTGCGGTAGAAGATGGCGACGTCGCCGGGACGGGCCTCGCCGTCATCGGTGAGCCGGTCGACCTCGCGGGCGACGAACGCGGCCTCGTCGTGCTCGTTGTCGGCCACATAACCGGTGATCTTGTGGCCCTCGCCCTGGTCGGACCAGAGCTTCTTGGGCTTGCGGTCGGCGTTGCGCTCGATGACGGCGTTGGCGGCGGACAGGATCGTCTGCGTGGAGCGGTAGTTCTGCTCCAGCAGGATCGTGGTGGCGTCGGTGTAGTCGCGCTCGAACTCGAGGATGTTGCGGATGGTCGCGCCGCGGAAGGCGTAGATCGACTGGTCGGCGTCGCCGACGACGCACAGCTCGGCGGCCCCGACGCCCTCCACCGGCGCGGTCAGCTCGCGGACGAGCTCGTACTGCGCGTGGTTGGTGTCCTGGTACTCGTCCACCAGGACGTGCCGGAAGCGGCGCCGGTAGTGCTCGGCGGCCTCCGGGAACACCTGCAGCAGGTTGACCGTCATCATGATCAGGTCGTCGAAGTCCATGGCGCCGGCCTGCTGGAGCCGCGCCTGGTACATCTCGTAGGCCTCGGCGAGCGTCTGCTCCATGTGCGTGGACGCCCGCGCCTTGAACGTCTCGTAGTCGATCAGCTCGTTCTTCAGGTTGGAGACCTGGGCGCTGAACGACTTCGGCGGGTAGCGCTTGGGATCGAGGTCGAGCTCCCGGCAGACGAGCGCCATCAGCCGGTTCGCGTCGGCCTGGTCGTAGATCGAGAAGCTGGTGGGGAAGCCGAGGCGCTTGGCCTCGCGGCGCAGGATCCGGACGCACGCGGAGTGGAACGTCATCACCCACATGGCCCGTGAGCGCGGCCCGACGAGGGCGTCGACCCGCTCCTTCATCTCGGCGGCGGCCTTGTTGGTGAAGGTGATCGCCAGGATCTGGCCGGGGTGCACCTCCCGCTCGCCGAGCAGGTGGGCGATGCGGTGGGTGAGCACCCGGGTCTTGCCCGAGCCTGCGCCGGCGACGATCAGCAGGGGGCTGCCGGAGTGCACGACGGCGGCGCGCTGCTGCGGGTTGAGGCCGTCCAGCAAGGGGTGAGCTTCGGTCTTCGACATCACGTGCGAGTCTACGGCGCTGCGCGGACGTTTTCGGCGCGTCCGCCGAGCCGGGGTGTCCGGCCGGGCCGTACCACCTCCGCACCTCTTCCGAGCTCGCCCGGGGGCCCGGCGGCAGCATGTGGACAGATGGGATGCCTTTTGGACACGGTGGGTTGACTCGATCTCACGTTCCGGCGGACGTTGAAGATGAGGCGGACACCGATCGGGCTCCGGCCCGTACTCGGAGTGCAAGGCCCTTATTTGCATCCCCGCATGTCCGCGCACAGCGGCGCAGAGTCAGCAGGGACTCGCGCACTGTCACAGGGGAGGTGGCTTCGATGACCCACCAGCAGGAACTCCAGACGCAACTCGACGCCGAGATCGTCGTACCCGCGCAGTGGACGGGACGCGCGTCCCAGGCGGCGGCTCCGCCGGTTCCGCGTTCCGTCCCGCGCCCGGTGCCGGTTCCCGTGCCGGCGCAGCCCGGCCACAGGTTCCTGATCTACAAGCAGGACCCGTCGGTCACCGAGCTCGGCGCGCGGCTGACCTACATCCCGACCGTGGTGCTGAACGGCCCGATGGACGTGCGCGTCCAGACCGAGTTGCCGGGCGTCACCCCGGTCGCCCGCAACATCGACGGCGACTTCGTGTTCACTCCCGGGACCCCGCAGTTCGACTGCGCGCACACGTTCGCGGTGGTGCGGGAGACGATCGCCATGTACGAGCGCCACAACGGCGGGGTCCCGATCCCGTTCGCGTGGAACGTCGGGGGCAACACCGAGCGCATCACCGTCTTTCCGCATGCCGCCGAGGGCGCGAACGCGTTCTACACGCGGACGGCCAAGGCGTTGAAGTTCCTCTTCTTCACGCCGAAGGGACAGCCTCCGCAGAACGTGCTCTACACGTGCCAGTCCCTCGACATCGTCGCGCACGAGACGGGCCACGCGGTCCTGGACGGCCTCAAGCCCGGCTGGCTGTCGGCGGACGCGCCGCCGCAGACCGGCGGGCTGCACGAGTCGTTCGGCGACATCACGGCGATCTTCCTGGCCCTGGCGCAGCCGGACCAGGCGGACGCGCTCGTCGCGCTCACCAAGGCGAACCTGCACGACAGGTCGTTCCTGGCGGAGCTGGCCGAGCAGTTCGGCCAGGCGCTCGGCATGCCGTCCGGGCTCCGCAACGCCGACAACGACCTCAAGCTCAGCGAGGTCGGCAACGAGGTGCACGCGATCTCGCAGGTGTTCACCGGCGCGATCTACGACATCCTCGCCGACGTCTACACCTTCGAGATGAGCCGGCAGCAGCGCACGAAGGACGCGACGATCGTGCTGATCGAGACCGCGTCCGCGCTGTGCAAGCTCGTGTTCGACGCGATCGTCGCGTCCCCCGCGACCGGCGCCCGGTACGTGGACGTGGCGAACAGGATGCTCCAGGCCTCGGCGAGCCGCGGCGACCCGGCCGTCTACCGGACGTTCATCCGCAACCGGTTCGCCGTCCGGGAGATCACGACGGCGGCGACGCCGCTGCGCGACCTGATGAGCGGGCAGATGGCGATGACCGAGGCCGCGTACACCGGGGACGGCCAGGACGTCACCGAGGTCGAGCCGCACGACGAGAACTCGGCGAGCCTGCTGGCCGCCCAGGACCGGTCGCGCTGCTGCGGAACCATGCAGATGCCCGAGTACCGGCTCGTCCCTGAGGAGAAGCTGGCCCAGGGCGGTCCGCTGGACAACGACGACATCCTCCGGAGCCAGCTGGACGAGCTGCGCAGCACGTTCGGCTAGCGGCACCGGCCAGGCGGTCGCCGGGCGGCACCGTTCGGGAGGTAGCGACCCGCGGCGAGCGGGTAGCGAGCAAGGAGCAGGCCAGTCGACGGGGAGGTGCGCGGGATGCGCGTGACGATCGAGAGCACCGGCGGTTTCACCGGCCAGAGCGCCGTCGTCGCGCAGTACGACACCGCGACCCTCCCCGCCGGACAGGCTGGCCGCGTCCGCGACGCCGTGGACGCGCTGGCCGCCGCGCACGCCCGGGGCGAGTCCGGCGAGATCGGCGCCGACCTCCCCGCGTACCGGATCACGGTGTCCGGGGACGGAGCCGAGGAGTACGGGGCGGAGGGGGAGCCGCGCGTCTACGAGGTGCGGGGCGACCCGACCGCCGGGGTCGCCTCCGTCCTGGGCACCCTCCTCGAAGGCCCCGACGCCACCCCCTGACGAACCCGCTGCACGTCCCGGCCGCGCGGCGCCGCGGTGAGGCCGGGGCGCCGCCGGCCGGGCACGGACGCGGGGTCAGCTCGTCTTGCGGTGGTCGCGGGCGGATTCGGCCGCGGCGTGGACCGCGGCGAGGTCCGCGCCGGTCGCGGCCATGGACGCGGCGGCGACGGCGCCCTCGACCAGCGGGGCGTCCGCGAGCAGGACGTCGTCGCCCTCGGCGTCCTCGATGAGCATCTTGGCGGTCAGCACGGAACTGCCGAGGTCGGCGAGCAGCACGACGCCGTCGCCCCCGTTCGCGGCGGCGACCGCCTGCTCGACGAGGTCGATGCTCGTCCCGAGACGCCCTTCGGAATCTCCCCCGGCGGGTTCGACGACGGCCTTGCCGACGCCCATGGCGCGGGCGACCTCGGCGACGCCCTCGGCGAGCGTCCGGCTGTGGGAGATGATGACGATGCCGACCATGTCACGCCACCCCCGCGGATTCCGCGACGTCGGCGAGGGTTTCGAGCACCAGGGCGGTGGACGACGCGCCGGGGTCCATGTGCCCCTCGCTGCGCTCGCCCAGGTAGCTCGCCCGGCCCTTGCGCGCCCGCATCGGGACGGTGCCGTCCGCGCCCTTCGCGGCGGCCTCGGCGGCGGCCCGCGCGCATCCGGCGAGGCCGGAGCCGTCCGCCAGGGCCGCCTCGTACGCCGCGACGGCCGGAGCCAGCGCGTCGACCATCGTCTTGTCGCCCTCGGCGGCCTTCCCGAGATCCTGGACGCCCTCCAGGGCGGCCCGGAGCGCGGCGCCGAGCGCGGCGGCGTCCACGTCGGCGGCGTCGCCGAACGCCTTGCCCGCGCGGCGCAGCGCCGTCCCGTAGAGGGGGCCGGACGCGCCGCCGGTCTTCGACACGATGGCCCGGCCGGCCGCGATCAGCACCTTCCCCGGCGGGGCGTCCCCGGGCAGCGCCTCCACGGCGGCGCGGAAGCCGCGGTCGAGGTTGAGGCCGTGGTCGCCGTCGCCGATCGCCGCGTCCAGCCGCGTCAGCCGCTCGGCGTCGGCGGACACCCGCTCGGCCGTCCGCCTGATCCAGGCCGCGAAGTCCCCCGCGTCCATCGAGTCCGCGCTCATCGGCCCCACCGCAGCCCCGGCGTCTCGACGGGCGCGTCCCACAGGCGGACCAGCTCGGGCGTCACCCGGCACACGCTGATCATGCAGCCCGCCATCTCCAGGCTGGTCACGTACGGCCCGACCAGGCGGCGGACGACGGTCGCGCCGTGCCCCTCCAGCCATTCGGCGGCCGCCGCGTAGGCGACGTACTGCTCGATCAGCGGGGTGCCGCCCATCCCGTTGACCAGCACGAGCACCTCGGAACCCGACAGCGGCATGTCCGCGTCGATCGCGCTGAGCGCGGCGTCCACGATCTGCGCGGCGGTGCCGATCCTGACGCGTTCGCGGCCGGGCTCGCCGTGGATGCCGATGCCGAGCTCCATCTCGTCCTCGCCCAGCTCGAACGTCGGCGTCCCGGCCGCCGGGACCGTGCAGGACGACAGCGCCACGCCGAAGGACCTGCTGCGCTCGTTCACCTCCCGGGCCGCGGCCGCCACGTCCGCGAGCGGGGCCCCCTCCTCGGCGAGCGCCCCGGCGATCTTCTCGGCGAAGAGCGTGGCGCCGGTGCCGCGCCGCCCGGCGGTGAACGTGCTGTCCTCCACCGCGACGTCGTCGTCGACGATGACGGACACGACCTCGATGTCCTCGTCCTCGGCGAGTTCGGCGGCCATCTGGAAGTTCATGACGTCGCCGGTGTAGTTCTTCACCAGGTGCAGCACGCCGGCGCCGCCGTCCACCGCCATCGTCGCGGCGATGATCTGGTCGGGGACGGGAGAGGTGAAGACCTCCCCGCAGCAGGCCGCGTCCAGCATCCCGTGGCCGACGAATCCGGCGTGGAGCGGTTCGTGCCCGGATCCGCCGCCCGAGACCAGGGCGACCTTCCCGGTGCGCGGGGCGTCCCCCCGGATGACGGTCCCGGTCCCCGGGTCGACCTTCAGCGACGGGTGCGCGGCGGCCAGCCCGCGCAGGGCGTCGGACACCACGTCCGCCGGGGCGTTGATGAGTTTGCGCATGTCTCAGGCTTACCCCGGCGAAGCGCCCCCTCCCAGGCCCAATCGCCGATCTTGCGAACCGGGGGTGCCCGGAGGCCCGCGCCCGCATAGGTTGCACCCGTGACGAAGGCACCGAAGATCCTTTATGACTGCGACACCGGCATCGACGACGCGATGACGCTGCTGTACCTCGCCTCGCTGGTGCGGGCGGGGAAGGCGGAGCTGGCGGCGGTCGGCACGGTGCACGGCAACATCGACCCGATGACCGGCGCGCTGAACACGCTGCGCGTCCTGGAGGCCGCCGGCGTCCCCGCGGGCGAGCCCGGGCCGGGAGGGCCCGTGGTGCCGGTCGCGGTCGGCGCCGCCCGGCCGATGGCGCAGGACGTCCACTACGCGCTCGACTGGCACGGCACCGACGGCCTCGGCGACACGCACCTCCCCGAGCCCGCGGGGCGCCCGGTCGCCGAGCCCGCCGCCGCGCAGATCGTCCGGCTGGCCCGCGCGATGCCCGGCGAGCTGACCCTGCTCGCGACCGGCCCGCTGACCAACCTCGGCTCGGCGCTGCTGCTGGACGGCGAGCTGCCGTCGCTGATCCGCGAGGTCGTGGTGATGGGCGGCGCGTTCGACCACCCCGGCAACATCACCACGCACGCCGAGGCGAACATCTGGCACGACCCCGAGGCCGCCGACCTGGTGTTCGCGGCGGACTGGCCGATCGTCCTGGTGCCGCTGGACGCGACGCACCCGACCGCCGTCCACGACGACTGGCTGGACAGGCTGGCCGCGCACGACACCCCCGTCGCCCGGTTCGCCGCGAACATCCTGGAGTTCTACGCGGACGCCTACACCCCCACCCTGAGGCGCCGGGGCGCCGTCATCCACGACGCCCTCGCCGCGATGCTGGTCGTCGACCCGGGCCTCGGCGAGTACGTCCAGCGTCCGGTGCGGGTGGAGCTGCGGGGCGAGCTGACGCGCGGCACGACCGTGTGGGACGCCCGCTCGCTGCCCGCCGAGGACACCCGCCGTCCGGTGAAGGTGGCCGTGGGCAGCGACGTCGCGCGGTTCCAGGAGCGCCTGCTGTCGGCCCTGCTCACCTTCTGAGCGGGAGCCGCCTCCCGGCCGCCTCGGATCCGGTCACCCGGCGCACCCGGAACGTTCGCCGAAAGCACGGCGTCCGGGTATGCCGGGACCGTTGGCCGACCTTATTGTTGAAGATGTGACCAACGTTCTGGACGACAGCGAAGTGCAGCGGATCCTGGCCGTGATGGCGCACCCCGACGACGTCGACTTCGGCGCGGCCGGGACGGTGGCGCACTGGACGGACCGCGGGATCGAGGTCGTCTACCTCATGATCACCGACGGCGACGCGGGAGGCTTCGACGACGGCGTCACCCGCGAGGAGATGGCCGCCCTGCGCCGCGAGGAGCAGCGCGCCGCGGCCAAGTGCGTCGGGGTCGGCGACGTCCGGTTCCTCGGCTACCCGGACGGGCGGGTCGAGGTGGGCTTCGGCCTGCGCCGCGACATCGCGCGCGTGATCCGGCAGGTGCGCCCGGACCGGGTGCTGATGCCGAGCCCCGAGCGCAACTACGAGCGGATCTACCCCAGCCACCCCGACCACCGGGCCGTCGGCGCGGCCGCGCTCGACGCCGTCTACCCCGACGCCCGCAACCCCTACGCCTATCCGGAGCTGCTCGCCGACGAGGGCCTGGAGGCGTGGACGGCGCGGGAGGTGTGGCTGTCCGGAGGCCCCGTGGTGAACCACTACGTCGACATCACCGACCAGTTCGACCGGAAGGTGAACGCGCTGCGGGCCCACGCGAGCCAGACCGCCCACATGGGGGACGGCCTGCCGGAGATGCTGCGCGGCTGGCTCGCGGCCAACGCCGCCGCCGCGGGGCTGCCCGAGGGACGTCTCGCCGAGTCGTTCCAGGTCGTCGACACCGCCTGAGCCCCGCCACGACTCCCGGGGAACGCGCCCCCCGGGTAATGCGCCGCTCTCGCAAAGGCTCCCCGAAGCGGTCAGGTCACTCAAGTCTCGGTCACTTAGCAAATACAGTCTCTTACAAGCCGTAATCAGCCTCCGAGCGGGCATGTACCCCCATGTGACAGAACTCGGGGGGTCGTCATGCCGCGTGAGATCGAGGCCACCGCCACATCCGCCGCCGCGCCTGAGGTGATCTTCAAGCACGTCTGCGTGCCGGAGGCATGGGACGAGTGGGGCGGTTTCTGGACCAGGGTGCGGCGGGAGTCCGCCGGTGAGGAGCACCCGAACGGGCTCGGCGCCGTCCGGTACGTCCGGTCGTGGCGGGAGGAGGTCGTGGCCTGGGACCCGCCGCGGCACTACGGCTACATCGCGCTGGCCGGCCACCCGGAGCGGCGTCTTCGCGCCGACATCACCCTGGAGCCGCACTTCGCGGGCACGCTGATCCGCTGGCGCGGCGAGGTGGACGGCTTCCCGGGCACCGGACCGCTCACCAGCGCCGTCCTGCGTCGCCGCCTCGACGCGTACGCGCGCCGGTTGGCGCGGCATTCCGAGCGCTGCGAGCCGGGCTGCCCGGCCCGCCTGCCAGGCGCCCTCTAGGCCCACACGCCACCCAGGCGCGCACCCCGGGGCGACACCTGCCCACGGGGACGCGCGCCCGCGAGCGCCTGCCCCTGAAGAGCCACGGAGAGCCCGTCCGGCCACGCACGACCAAGAACTCGTGCGCGGCCGATGAGTCGCGCACGGCTAGAGGGCTCACCTGCAGCCGGTAGGCCACGCGTTCATTTTTGTTGGGTCGCATGAGTTTCGGGGGAATCGATGCGGCGTCAGTTGGTTGCGCTCGCTCTCTTGGCGGGTGGCGGGGCGGGTTCGGCCGCCTACTGGTTCATGGCGGACGGGGCGCCGCACGGGGGCCGTGTCGTCGCGAACGCGGGCGAGTCCTCATCGACGGGGCGGGACGTGTCCACGGTCCGGCTGGCGAGTCGCCCATTCGACTCGGGGGCGCTCCGCCAGGCGGTGCGCGCCTATGTCAGGAACCGTCCGGGCAGGGCCGGGGTGATGGTGAAGGACCTCAGGACGGGGGCGTCGTTCGGCGAGAACCAGGACGGGCGGTTCGTCTCCGCCAGCATCATGAAGGTCGACATCCTGGCGAGCCTCCTGCTGCAGCGGCAGACCGGCGGGCGAGGGCTGAGCGGCACGGAGCGGGCGCTGGCCCGAACGATGATCAGGGAGAGCGACAACGCGGCGGCGGACGCCCTGTACTCCGCGGCCGGTCGCGGCCCCGGAGTCGCGAGGACGAACCTGGCCTTCGGGCTGAAGGACACGAAGCCGTTCCCCACCTCATGGGGGTCGTCCTGGACGAGCCCGGCCGACCAGGTGCGCCTCCTGACGAACCTGGCGTCGGACGAGAGCCCGTTGGAGGCGCGCGGGCGCCGGTACGTCCTCGGTCTGATGGGGTCCGTGCTGGACGAGCAGGCGTGGGGCGTCAGCGCGGCGGCGCGGCCGGGAGAGCGGGTGGCGCTGAAGAACGGCTGGGTGCCGCTCCGCTTCCAGGGGCACGGCTGGTCGATCAACAGCATCGGCCGCGTCAGCGGGCCCGGCCACGACTTCGTCATCGCGGTGTGCAGCGGGGGCAACCCGACGATGGAGACGGGAGTGTCCACCGTCGAACACGTCGCCGACATGGTGGTCGACGGCTTGCGCGGGTCGGGAGGGTGAGGGGGTTCGCGCGGAGGGAAGGCCTCTGGTCCGGAGAAACCGGTACGGAAAGAGGCTGGCGCGGAACCGGGGGAGCCGCGGTTCCGGACCGGGCGGCGGGCCGGCCGCCCAGCGTACGCCGGGAACGTCAGCGGTGCAGAGGTCGCGTGAGCTTCTTGCCGTCGGCGGCGGCCACGGCGACGCAGGTGACGGTGCGGTCGCCGGACTTCCACGAGTCGGCGGTCGGGTAGTAGTAGGAGTTCGCGATGCCCCGGGCGGCCGGGTCGCGGTTGATCCGCGCCTGCGTGCGGAGCTTGCACCCGGTCAGGGCGAGCTGCTGGAGCCGCGCCTCGGGCGGCATGACGTAGCCCTTCAGCCGGAAGACGGCCGTCACCTCGCCGTCGTGCGGCCCCGTGCAGGGCACGATCTTGACGCTCTCCACCTCGACCGGCGCCTCGGTCGCGGTGCTGGTGGCGCCCGAGTTGTCGTTGATGCAGTCGCCGAGCTTCATCTTCTCGGCGTCGACCTCCTTGGGCTTGGTCGGGGTCACCTTGGGCGCGGCCCCGGCGTCGTCGGACGAGCCGTCTCCGCTGAGCGCGAAGGCGGCGATGCCGCCCACGAGCCACAGGCAGGACAGGACGATCCCGGCGATCGCGAGGCCGCGGCCCTTGCCGCCCTTCTTCGCGATCTGGCTGAGCGCGACGGCGCCGAGGACGAGGCCGACGACGCCGAGGCATCCGAGGAGGCCGGTCACGAAGGCGGCGATCGCCAGCCCGTTGGTCTTGTCGGAGTCGGATCCGTACGGGGAGCCGGGACCGTGGTCGCCCGGCATCGGCGGGGGCGGGGGCTGGGGCGGATAGGGGGCCTGCGGGCCCGGCTGCGCGGGCCCGGGTGGTGGATAGGTCATGACGAGCGACTGTTCCACACCGGAGGGTGTTCGTGATCATGATGCGCGGCAACCGGGGATTACGATTCGCTCACAACCGCAGTGAAAACGTTTACTTCCCGGCCCGCCCGGGCAGGGTGTTGCCCCTCTAGACGAGGCGGCGGGCGGCGGCCCAGCGCGACAGCTCGTGCCGGTTCGACAGCTGGAGTTTCCGCAGGACGCTGCTGACGTGCGTCTCCACTGTCTTCACCGAGATGAACAGCTCCTTGGCGATCTCCTTGTAGGCGTAGCCGCGCGCGATCAGCCGCAGCACGTCGCGCTCCCGCTGGGTGATCTGGTCCAGCTCCGGGTCCACGGACGGGGCGTCCGTGGCGGCGAACGCGTCCAGGACGAATCCGGCGAGCCGCGGCGAGAACACGGCGTCCCCGTCGGCGACCCGGCCGATCGCGTCCGTCAGCTCGGGGCCGGAGATCGTCTTGGTCACGTAGCCGCGGGCTCCGCCGCGCACGACGCCGATGACGTCCTCCGCCGCGTCCGACACCGACAGCGCGAGGAACTTGGACGAGACGGCGCCGTGCAGCCGCCGCAGCACCTCGATGCCCCCGCCGCCGGGCAGGTGGACGTCCAGCAGGACCACGTCCGGCCGCGTCTCCCGGATCACCGCGACCGCCTCGTCGACGTCGCCGGCCTCCCCGACGATCTCGACGCCCCCGCCCAGCTCCGCCTTCACGCCGGTCCGGAACATCTGGTGGTCGTCGACCAGCACGACCCTCTTCAACGACCCGCTCATGCCCACGTCCCGCTCCACCTCACCCCGCGCTGCCGCCCCGGCGGCCGCGCTCACGACTTCCTGATCTCCAGGCGCACCTCGGTGCCCTCGCCCGGCGCGGTGCGGACGGTGGCCTTGCCGCCGTTGCGCTCCATACGTCCGATGATGGACCCTCGGACGCCCATCCGGTCCTCCGGGACCTGGTCGAGAACGAATCCCCTGCCCCGGTCGCGGACGAAGATGGCGATCTCGTCGCCCTCCACCTCCGCGTACACCGACACCGAGGGCGCCTCGGCGTACTTGGCGGCGTTCACCATCGCCTCCCGCGCGGCCTGCAGCGCGGCGCCGAGCCGGTCGTCCAGCGCCGTGTCGCCCACGCAGACGACCTCGATCGGGACGTTGTGGTCGTCCTCGACCTCTCCGGCCGCCTCCCGGATCGCGGCGGCGAACGTCTGGTCGGGGTCGGCGCGCGGCTGGTAGAGCCAGCTCCGCAGCGTCCGCTCCTGGGACCGGGCGAGCCGCTGCACCTCGCGGGTGTCGTGCGCGTTCCGCTGGATGAGGGTCAGCGTGTGCAGCACCGAGTCGTGGATGTGGGCGGCCAGCTCCGCGCGCTCCTGGGACCGGATCCGCTCGTGCCGTTCGGCGTCGAGGTCCTGCCAGAGCCGCACGACCCACGGCGTCACGATCACAGCGACCCCGGTCAGGATGATCAGCATGGCGATGAGGACGGACCGCGCCTGGTCGGCCTCCACCTTCTGCGCCACGAAACCGCCGATGCCGCCGACGACGAGGAGCAGGCCGAGCAGGCTGCGCAGCCACCTCTGGCGCAGCGGCAGCGTCCAGCGCTGCCGCTGGTCGCGGTCGGCCTGCTGCCACAGGATCGCGGCGCCGACGCCGCCGACGATGAACGGCCACAGCGCCCACCGGACGACCCCGGCCGCGCCCCACGGCAGCGCCGCCAGCCCGAACGCCACGGCCGCGTAGGCGAGCAGCTGGCCCCAGTCCCGGCCGCGCCGCCGCCCGGCCGCCTCGGCCGAGGACCTCTCCCGGACGGGGAGGAGGATCCAGAACGCGGCATAGGCGGCGAACCCGAGCCCGCTCGCCATCGTGAGCAGGACGAAGGCGCCTCGGACGAGGAACACGTCCACGCCGAGGTGCACGGCCAGCCCCCGGCCCACCCCGGCGACGAGCCGCCCCTCGGCCGCCCGTTCCAGCCGGGCCGGCCCGAGGGGGCTCGCGCCCGCCGGTCCCGGCGGCGCCGCCGGCCGTTCCGCCGTCTCCTGGCTCACCGCCGTCCTTCCCCAGGTTCTCCCACGTCACCGATCGTCACACGCCCGGACATGTTTCGCATCAGGGAACCACCCCGGGCCGGTCTCAGGGTCGGAATCAGGGACGACCCCGATACCGCGCGCCGCGCGGGGCAGGCGACCATGGCTGTCATGGGCGAGAAAGAGGGCCAGAACGAGGACCTGCACGGGCGCACCGACGACGGGTCCGCCACCGGTGACCGCGGCGCGGCCGGTTACCGGCGGCTCTCGCGGGACGCCGAGCGGAAGGTGCTCGCCGGCGTGTGCACGGGGCTCGGCCGCTACACCGGCATCGACCCGGTCGTGTTCCGCGTCGGGTTGGCGGTCCTCGCGCTCGCTCACGGGCAGGGGATCTTCCTCTACATCGTGGCGGCGCTGCTGATGCCGGCGAGCCCGGGCGAGTCGTCGCTCGCCGAGCAGTGGCTCAAGCGGTGGTTCGACGGGCAGGCCGTCCTGACGATCCTCGGCGCGCTGCTGTGCGTGGGCGTCGCGTTCAGCCTCTTCGGCGGGGTCCCCACCGACGCCATCGCGCCTCTGGTGGTGGTCGGGCTGGTGCTGCTGGTCGCGCACTCCCGGGGCGTCGACCTGATCTCCGTGGCGCGGACCGTCCCCGAACGGATCACCGGGCACACGCCCGAGCCCTCCGCGAAGTGGGCGCGGGCCGAGACCGCGTCCGTCGGCGGCGTCTCGCTCGACAAGGACGTTCCTCCCCGCGAGCACGGCCCCCTCGGCGAGCACGGGCCGCTCGGCGGGCCCGGGGCCTCCGGGCGGGGCGGGCTGCCCGAGGGCATGATCGATCTCGCCGCGTACTCGGCCGCGTGGACGGACGCGCCCGGCGCCGCGCCCGCGGCGCCGGCCCGGGAAGGCTGCGGCGGCCGGACGTCGCCGGTGGCGGCGATCACGCTGCTCGCGGCCATGGGCGCCGGCGCGGCGCTGATCCCGATGGCCAAGGACCACCCCGCCCCGGACTCCTGGCTGATCGTCATGGCGCCCGCGCTCGCCGTCCTCGGGCTCGGCCTCGTCGTCGGCGGCTGGTTCCGGACGGGCGGCCTCGCCGCGGCCGGGACCGCCCTGACCCTCGCCATGCTGACCACCACGGTCGCGGGCGACGTCCCGCGCAACGCCGAGTACGGGGAGGTCGACTGGCGCCCGACCGACACCTCCCAGATCGGCCGGGTGTACAAGGTGGGCGTCGGGCAGGGCGACCTCGACCTCACCGCGCTGCCGGTCGCGGCCGGCCAGCGGGTCACGATCGACGCCGAGGTCGGGCTCGGCGGCCTGGAGGTCACGGTGCCGCCCACCGCCCGGGTGCTGGTGGACGCGCGGATCGGCCTCGGCGACGTGCGGATCGACCACCGGACGACGAGCGGGCCCGCCGCCAAGGTCGTGCGGACCCTGGAGCCGGAGGTCGCGCACGCCGCGAACCCGCCGGTGATCGTCCTGCGGATCCGCGGCAAGCTCGGAGACGTGGACGTGCACCGTGTCTGAGATCCCGCGCGCCCGTGAGACGGGTTCCGGCGAGACAGGTCACAGCGAGTGAAGGCGGGCAGGGAGATGGCCGGTAAGAAGGCGGCGGGCGAGAAGCGGTTCCGGTTCGATCCGGCGGGGCCCGTGACGGGGCTGTTCTTCCTCGCCCTGGCGGGGCTGTTCCTCGCGGACGGCCTGACGGACGGGGACGTCCTGCCCGTGACGGCGATGGTCCCGGTCGTGCTGATCGGCCTGGGGCTGGTCGGGACCGTCCGGGTGCTGACCCGCTCGCGGCGCCGCCACCTGCGCTGACGCGCCGGCGCCGCGGCGCCGCTGTGACCCGTGCCGCACGGCCCGGGGCTTCCCCCCGGACGGCGAACGCCGAGTAATGTGACCTCGACGGCAGGTGACGGATCGAGGGCCGATGGCGGGGAAGGCCGGGACACCGGAGACGGGGTGCGCCGAGGCGCTGCCCGGATCCCGGTCCGCGCTGGACCCGCGCCGCGCCATCAAGCCGGGCCGCCACGGCCTCTCCCCCGAGACCGTCGCCGGGATCCAGCGGGAGCGGCTGATCGACGCGCTCGTCCACGTCGTCTCGGAGCGGGGCTTCGCGCACACGACGATCAGCGGGGTCACCGAGGGCGCGGGCGTCACGAAGAAGACGTTCTACGCGCACTTCTCCGACCTCGACGCGTGCTTCCTCGCCGCCTACCAGCGCGGCATGGACATCCTGCTCCGCCGGATGACCGAGGCCTACGAGGCCGCGCCGTCCTGGCCGGACGGCATCCACGCGGCGCTTCGCGCGCTCCTCGCCGCCCTCGCCCGCGAACCGCGGTTCGCGCGGGCGTCGCTGGTGGAGGTGAACGCGGCGGGGCCGCAGGTCAGGCAGGCGCGCCTCGACAATCTCACCCGGTTCCGCGCCTTCTTCACCGATCCGTCCCTGGCGCCCGTTCCGACCCCGGTGGTGGACGCGATCGTGGGCGGCATCTACAGCGCGATCCACGTCCAGATGGAGACGGGCGAGGCGGAGGAGCTTCCGTCGCTGCTGCCGTCCCTCACCTATTTCGCGCTGCTCCCCCTCGTCGGCCGCGAGGCCGCCTCCCCCTACCTGACCGGCGACCCCGGCTGACCTGGCCTGACCGGCGCCGTACGGGTTCCTGGCCGCCCCGGGCCCGGCGCGCCCCCTCCCCGGCCGGCCGCTGACCGGAAGCGGCCGGAGGCCCCCGCGCCCCTTGACGTGAAAAACCCACGGGTTTCTATTGGTGTGGATCTTGCGTGGGACCTCCGGGCGGTCCGGGCCGTCCCGCGCCGACCCCCGGTGCACGCGCGGCGGGCCTAATCCCCCGGGGCCCGCCGCGCGCTCTCTTTCCCTGGAGGACCCATGCGGCCGGCCGTGGCCACGCTGTGCCTGTCCCTCGCCGCGCTGCTCGCCGCCTCGCTGGCCGGCTGCAGCGACGCGGGCGAGCCGGAGCCGGCGCGGTCCTCACCGGCCGCGCCGGCGGCTCGTCCGACGCCGCCGGTGCTGAACGGGGTCCGGCCCGGCGCGGAGAAGAAGTCGCCGCTGGACGGCACCTGGACGACGGGATCCGGTTCGCGGCGCGTGGCGCTCTTCCTCTACCGGGGCGCCGCCGCGCTGAACGCGCCGGGCTTCTGCACCGGCACCGTGGACGCGCAGGGCCGGATCAAGCTGAGCTGCGCGAACGGCTCCCGTGACCGGCTCGACGGGCGGGCCGCCCTGCGCTCGGGCGAGCTGGTGGTCACGTGGGCGGGAGGTCCCAAGGACGTCCTGCACCGGCGTGCAGGCTGACCGCGAACGCCGGACCCGGATTCGTCAGCGCGGGCGGGCCGCCGTGGACGCGGACCCGGTTGGCCCGGAGCGGACGCTCGGTGACGCCGCGCGCGGTGATCGTCACCTCGGCCAGCTCGCCCGCGATCAGGGTGCTGACCCGGGTGGGGATCGTCCCGCCGTGGCCGGGCGGCCAGGTCGTCAGCCAGGTCCGGCCGTCCAGCGGGACGTGCACCGGCCCGGCGGCGTCGAACCGGACGAGGCGCCACCACTCGCCGGGACGTCCGGCGAGGTCGCCGACGCGGGCGGCGAGCTGCCCGACGGTCGCGGGACGGACGGCGGTGGCGCGGCCGTGCGGATCGTCCTGGCCGCGCATGGTGAGGTCGGGAACCACGGAAAGGTCCATGGGAAGTCCTTCGTGCAGGTGTGCCGGCTGGGAAGGGGACCGTCAGCGGAAGCGACGATCACCCGGAAGGGGGATCAGCGACAACACGAAGGACACAGCGCGCTGGCCACGCGGCCCAGGGCCACGGGGCTGTCGGTCAGCACGCGCTTCGTCACGCCCACAAGGAGACACTCGGTAACCGAACCTTGTCAAGCTGATCACTCGGAGTCGACCGGACTCTTCCCGGCGAAGGCCCCCGCGGCGCCTCGACGGGCCTCGCCCCGCGCCGCGGGCTCAGCGGCTGAGGAACACGTAAACGACCCACGTGAGCACCAGGGTCACGAGCAGCGACCCCAGGCAACCCAGGCGGGAAGAGAAAAAGAAGAACATAGGCGGCCCCTACCCCGGAAACGCCAAATATCCCCTGCTCAGAACGGTGGCGCCCGCCCCGAACGGCGTCCGCGCGGCCGAGGCCCGGGCGGCCTCCCGCTCCTGAGGGACGGGTCGTGAATGGCTCCGGCCGATCGACCGTCGTCGCTGGTGAACGGCAGAAATCCAGCGATCACGTGTTTTCGCCCAAAAACCGGAGAAAGTGGGGTTGTTCCCATTACGGTCGGCCCGGAGCCGCTGACGGAACGGATCAGGCTCCCGACCGATCGGACACTCCGACGCTGCGGAGAAGCAACGTGACCCCCCAGACCGAAACAGACGCCGCGGAAGCGACTCACATGGACGAGGTGGACGTCAATCCCGACGTCCACCGGGCCACCGAACCCGACGAGGAGCAGATCCTCCGGGAGCTGTACGGCGAGCCCGACGCCGACGGCATCTTCCGCGGACAGGGCGCGGCCCTCCTGGACGAGACCCAGCAGGACGGGACCGAGCAGGAGGACCCGTCATGAGCGCCGCGGGAATGATCGCCGAGGCCCGCAAGTCGCTCGGGATGGCGGGACGCCCGAACACCATCACCCGGGAGTACGCCTCCAGGCACGGAAGCGAGTTCCTCAAGGCGTCCTGGTGCGACATGGCCATCACCTACTGGGCGCGGCACAGCGGCAACGCGGGCGCCGTCCTGCCCGGCGGGGACCGCGCCTACACCGTGTGGCACGCGCAGGACTTCCAGAAGGCGGGGCGCTGGCACAGCGGGACCACCGCGAGCGTCAACCAGGCCAAGCCCGGCGACATCGTGTTCTTCGACTGGGGCGCCACCAACAGCATCGGCGCGATCGACCATGTCGGCGTCGTCGAGAAGGTCCTCGGCGGCGGGCGGCTGCAGACGATCGAGGGCAACACGAGCGACTCGGTGAGGCGCCGCGTCAGGGACTCCAGTGTCATCGCTGGTTATGGACGGCCCGCCTACGGCGGGGGCAACTGGACGGAGGACATGGTGAAGAAGCTGCCGCAGCTGAACAAGGGCGACTCCGGCGAGCACGTGGAGACCCTGCAGGGGCTGCTGCTGGCGCGCAGCCACCCCGAGGTGAGCATGACCGGCAAGTTCGACGACGAGACCGAGAAGGCCGTGAAGGCCGTGCAGCGGTGGGGCGGCGTCGACGACGACGGGGTCGTCGGGCCGAAGACCTGGCCGGTTCTGCTCCGCGTGCACTAGCGGCCATCAGTACCCCAGACGTCGGTAAATAAGCGACGCCGGGGACTAGTACGGCATTCAACCCCGGCATAGGTTCGGAGGGTCGCCTTCCACGGAGGTGGCCCCGATGACGTGGCCGGATCAGCGCGCTCCTCCCAGGGACGTCTCTCTCTGTCCACCCCGAGACGTCCCTGGGAGAAACCGCATGCCACGTATCCGTGTGGAGGTCGACGGAGCGACGTACGAAGACGACGTCGAGCCGCGCCTCCTTCTCGTCCAATATCTGCGCGAACGGCTGGGAAAGGTCGGGACCCCGGTCGGGTGCGACACCAGCAACTGCGGAGCCTGCACCGTCCTGATGGACGGGATGAGCGTGAAGAGCTGCTCCGTGCTCGCCGTCCAGGCGGACGGCCATGACGTGACGACCGTCGAGGGGCTCGGCGTCGACGGTCAGACGCACCCGATGCAGCGGGCCTTCCACGAGGAGCACGCGCTGCAGTGCGGCTACTGCACGCCCGGCATGATCATGGCGTCGCTCGACCTGCTGAGGGAGAATCCCGACCCGTCCGAGGACGAGGTGCGGGAGGGGCTCGAAGGGAACCTGTGCAGGTGCACCGGTTACCAGAACATCGTCAAGGCCGTGCGGCGGGCGGCGAGCGACATGCGCGAGCCCGGCCGGCAGGAGGTGACGCCGTGACCGTGCAGGAGGTCGGCTCCCCGCGCAGGCGGTCGGAGGACGCGCGGCTCATCACGGGCCGGACGCGGTGGACCGACAACATGACCCCGGCGGGGACGCTGCACGTGGCGTTCCTGCGCAGCCCGTTCGCGCACGCCCGGATCACCGGGGTCGACACCGCGCCCGCGAAGGAGCGTCCCGGCGTCGTCGCCGTGTTCAGCGGCAGGGATTTCGCCGCGGAACAGGGTTCGCTGCCCTGCGCGTGGGTCGTGACCGAGGACATGAAGCATCCGGCCCACCCGCCCATGGCGGTGGACGAGGTCCGCTACGTCGGCGAGCCCGTCGCATGCGTCGTGGCCCGCGACAAGGCCGCGGCCATCGACGCCCTGGAGGAGATAGACGTCGACTACGAGCCGCTGTCCGCCGTCGTGGACATGGAGGCGGCCCTAGCCGACGGCGCCGATCTGGTGCACGAGGACCTCGGCACGAACAAGTCCTACACGTGGGTGTTCGAGAACGGGGATCTCGACGCGGCGATGCGGGACGCGCCGGTCGTGCTGGAGCGCCGCTTCGTCCAGCAGAGGCTCATCCCGACGGCCATGGAGCCGCGGTCGGTGCTGTGCGTCCCCGAGGGGGACGAGTTCACGCTGTACTCGGCCACGCAGATCCCGCACATCCTGCGGTTGATGCTGGCCACGGTCACCGAGATCCCCGAGCACCGGATCCGGGTCGTCGCGCCGGACGTCGGCGGCGGCTTCGGCTCCAAGCTGCAGGTGTACGGGGAGGAGGTCCTCGCGCTCCTGCTCGCCCGCAGGCTGGGCCGTCCGGTCAAGTGGACGGAGACCCGCAGCGAGGGCAACATGACCGTCCACCACGGCCGCGACCAGATCCAGCGGCTCACGCTCGCCGCCGAGCGCGACGGCCGGATCCGCGGCCTGAAGGTCGAACTGCTGGCCGACATGGGCGCGTACCTGATGCTGGTCACCCCCGGCATCCCGCTGCTGGGCGCGTTCATGTTCAACGGCATCTACAAGATGGACGCGCTGTCGTTCACCTGCACGGGGGTCTTCACCACCAAGACGCCCACGGACGCCTACCGGGGTGCGGGCCGCCCGGAGGCCACCTTCGGCATCGAGCGGATGATGGACGAGCTGGCCCACGAACTGGGCATCGACCCCATCGAGGTACGGCGCCGCAACTGGATCGCGCACGGGGAGTTCCCGTACGAGACGATCGCGGGCCTCACGTACGACACGGGCAACTACGAGGCGGCGACCGACAAGGCGCTGGAGCTGTTCGAGTACGACAAGCTCCGTGCGGAGCAGGCGGACAGGCGGGAAAGGCGCGATCCAGTGCAACTGGGCATCGGGGTCTCGACGTTCACGGAGATGTGCGGTCTCGCCCCGTCCCGGGTCCTCGGGTCGCTGTCGTACGGTGCCGGCGGCTGGGAGCACGCGTCGGTGCGGGTGCTGCCGTCCGGCAAGGTCGAGGTGGTCACCGGCTCGTCCCCGCACGGGCAGGGCCACGCGACGGCATGGGCGCAGATCACCGCAGACCGGCTCGGCGTGCCGTTCGAGGACGTGAAGGTCCTGCACGGCGACACCGCCATCTCGCCCAAGGGAATGGACACCTACGGGTCCCGTTCCCTGGCCGTGGGAGGGGTCGCGCTGTTCTCCGCCTGCGAGAAGGTGGTGGACAAGGCCCGCAAGGTGGCCGCGCATCTGCTGGAGGCGTCCGAGCAGGATCTGGAGTTCTCCGGTGGGCGGTTCAGCGTCCGCGGCGTCCAGGAGGAGGGCAGGACGATCCAGGAGGTGGCGCTGGCCGCGTTCGCCGCGCACGACCTGCCGGACGGCATCGAACCGTCTCTGGACTCCGACGCCACGTTCGACCCGGAGAACTTCTCCTTCCCGCACGGCACGCACCTGTGCGCGGCCGAGGTCGACACCGAGACCGGGATGGTGAAGCTCCGCAAGTACGTGGCGGTGGACGACGTGGGCAAGGTCGTGAATCCGCTCATCGTGGAGGGGCAGGTCCACGGCGGGCTCGCGCAGGGCATCGCCCAGGCGCTCTACGAGGAGGCCGTGTACGACGCGGACGGCAACCTGACGACGACCACGATGGCCGACTACCTGGTCCCGTCCGCCGCGGACCTGCCGACGTTCACGACGGACCGCACCGAGACGCCAGCGACGTCCAACCCGATGGGGGTGAAGGGCGTCGGCGAGGCCGGAACGATCGCCTCGACCCCCGCGGTCGTCAACGCGATCGTGGACGCGCTGCGCCCCTACGGGGTGCACGACGTGCGGATGCCGTGCACGCCGGAACGCGTGTGGCGCGCGATGCGCGCGGAGGAGAAGCCGGCGGCCGCGGAACCGGGCGCGGGCGGCGGACTCGGCTCGGCCGGAGGTGACCAGTGATACCCGCGACGTTCGACTACGTCCGTCCCGCGTCGGTGGACGACGCCGTCCAGGTGCTGGCCGACGCGGGCGAGGACGCCAAGGTGCTGGCGGGAGGGCAGAGCCTGATGCCGCTGCTGCGGCTGCGGCTCGCCTACCCCGACGCGCTGATCGACCTGGGCCGGCTCGGCGCGCTCCGGGAGATCCGCGACGAGGGGGACTCGCTGTTCATCGGCGCCATGGCGACGCACCACCAGGTGATCCGCGATCCGCTGGTGCGCGAGCACGTCCCGCTGATCGTGCAGGCGACGGAGACCGTCGCCGACCCGGCGGTCCGGCACCGCGGCACCTTCGGCGGGTCGCTCGCCCACGCGGACCCGGCGGGCGACCTGCCCGCCGTGGCGCTCGCGCTGGACGCGGTGTTCCTCGTCCGGTCCTCGCGCGGCGAGAGGGAGATCCCCGCGTCGGAGTTCTTCGTCGACTGGATGACGTCGGCGATGGAGCCGGACGAGCTGCTCGTCGGCGTGCGCGTGCCGAAACTGGGTGCGGGCTGGGGCGTGCACTACGAGAAGTTCCACCGGACCGCGCAGGCATGGGCGATCGTCGCGGTGGCGTGCGCCGTCCACCGCAACGGTGACGGCATCGAGGAGGCGCGCGTCGCGCTGACGAACATGGGCCCCGCGCCGGTCAGGGCGAGCGCGGTGGAGACCGCCGTGAGAGGGGGGCCGGCGTCGGAGGACGCGTTCCGGACCGCCGCGGCGCAGGCCGCGGCGGGCACGGAGCCGCCCACCGACCTGCACGGGTCGTCGGAGTACCGGGCCCACCTGGCGACGGTGCTGACGGCGCGCGCGCTGGCGGCCGCCGCGGGCTGACCCGCCCGCGCGGCGGGAGCACGCGGCCGGGCGCCGTCGCCCCGGCGTCCGGCCGCGTGCGTTCCGGCGCCCCGGGTTCCCCGTGCCGCATGATCACTGCTGGGCGGGGTACACCGGGGTGCCTGAGGCGTACCGAGGTGCCCGGGGCCCCACTGGCGACGCGACGGGCGGCCGCCGTAGGGTCGGGGCGAGGACTCCGGACGATAAGGACACTGATCATGGAGCTCGACCACGATTTCACCGTCCCCGTGCCGGTGGATCAGGCCTGGTCGGTGCTGCTCGACGTGGAGCGCGTCGCGGCCTGCATGCCGGGCGCGACGCTCGACTCGATCGACGGCGAGGAGTACTCGGGCCGGATGAAGGTGAAGGTCGGCGCGATGACCATCACCTACCGCGGCACCGCGCGGATCGTCTCGGCGGACGAGTCGTCCCGCGTCGTCACGATGGAGGCGTCCGCCAAGGAGGCCCGCGGGTCGGGGACGGCGGCGGCGACCGTGCAGGCGCGGCTGCACGGGGAGGACGGCGCCACCCGCGTGAGCGTCCACACCAAGCTGAACGTGACGGGCCGCCCGGCGCAGTTCGGCCGCAACATCCTGTCCGAGGTCGGCTCCAAGATCATCGCCCGGTTCGCGAAGCAGCTGGCCGCCGAGCTGGAGGCCCCCGGGGAGGCCGCCGCCGAGACCCCGGCCGCCCCGTCCGCTCCTGCGGAGAAGCCGGCCGAGGCCACCGCCGACACGCCGGCCACCGCTGCCGTGGCGCCCACGGACGCGCCCTCCGCCACCCCGGAGAGCCCTGAGAAGGCCGCCGAACCGGAGCTGGAGGCGGAGACGGGCGTGGCCCCCGCGACGCCGGAGCAGCCCGCCGCCGAGCCCGCGCCCGTCCGGGCGGAGCCCAAGGAGCCTCTGCCGCCGCCCGCCGCGGCCGGAGGAGACGAGGGCGGGCGCGTGCGGCGCCTGGAGGACAGGCGGCAGGCGGAGGAGGACGACGCGATCGACCTGCTGGAGTTCGCGGGCCCGTCGATCGCCAAGCGGGCCGTTCCCGCGGTCGGCGCCCTGGTCGTCGTGCTCCTGATCGTCCGCTTCCTCGTGCGGCGCCGCCGGAAGCGCTGATCGCGGGAGGCGCTCGTCGGCGCGCACGTCCGGGGCGGGGTCAAACCGGCGTCAACGATCCGTGCGCGGGCGGCGGCGTCGATGGAACGCGCCGCCGCCGGTGCGGTCGGCTTGTCCGGTGGACACCACCGAGCTCCAGCGGATCGCGCGGATCGAGAACGACAACTGGTGGTACCGCGAGCGCCGCGAGATCCTGTCCGCGGAACTGCTGCGGTTCAGCGTGCCCGGGACGGCCGTCGACATCGGCGCCGCGTCCGGGGCGGCCTGCCGCGTCCTGGCCGACCACGGCTGGAGCGCCACCGCGATCGATCTGAGCCCGGACGCCGTCGCGCTGGCCCGCGCCTACGGCGTCGAGGCCTACGAGGGCGACGCGCGTTACCTGCCGCTGCCGCCATGCGGGTTCGACCTGGCGCTGGCTCTCGACGTGCTCGAACATGTCGAGGACGACGGGCGAGCGGCCGCGGAGGTCGTGCGGGTGCTGCGGCCGGGTGGGACGGCGCTGGTGTCCGTGCCCTGCGACATGGCTCTGTGGTCGGCGCAGGACGTGGCTCTCGGACGTGTCCGCCGCTACTCTCGCCGCACTCTGGCCGAACTGCTGGAGGGCGCCGGGCTCGTGCTGGAACGCGTGTGGAGCAGGGGCGTTCTGCATCGCCCGCTCCTGCGTCTGCTGAGGAACCGGACGGTGCGGCGCGAGGACCTGGCTCCGCTGCATCCGCTCGCCAACGAGGCGCTGCGCCTGTCCGCCTCGCTGGAGCGGCGCCTGCCGGTCGCCTCGTGGCCTGGCGTCTGGCTGTTCGCACGGGCCCGCCGTCCGGGCTGAACGGCGGGCCCCTCCCCTGCCCTCAGGCCTTGCCGAAGACGCGGTCCACCACCCTGGACGCGGCCTGGCCGTCGTCGTGCGGGCAGTACTTCACGAAGAAGCGGTCGTAGGCGTCGGCGTAGCGCTGCTCGCTCGCGGACGCTCCCCTGACCGCCTCGGCGACCTCCGCCGACGTCCGTACGACCGGGCCGGGCGCTTCGGCCTCCAGGTCGAAGTAGAAGCCGCGCACGTGGTCGCGGTACCAGTCCAGGTCGTAGGTGTAGAGGACGATGGGGCGGCCCAGGATGGCGTAGTCGAACATGGCGGACGAGTAGTCCGTGACGAGCACGTCAGCGGCCATGTACAGCTCGGCGATGTCGGGATACCGGGACACATCGATGACGAAGGGGCCAGCGTCGCCGCCGGCGAGCCGGCCCGCAGCGATCCGGTCCCGGTCGGTAACGAAGTGGTGCGTCCGCAGGAGGAGGACGTGGTCGTCGCCCAGGGCCTGGCGCATGGTCTCAACGTCCAGCTCCAGCGAGAAACCCTGCTTGCCTTCTGCGTGATGCCGGTCGTCCCGCCATGTCGGCGCGTAGAGGACGACTTTCTTGCCCTGCGGCATCCCCAGGCGCTTCCGGACGCGGGTTCCGATGCGTTCCCACTCGGGCGTGCTGAGGATGTCGTTGCGCGGGAACCCCGTCTCCAGGACCTCGCCCTCGTACCGGAAGGCCCGCCGCATGACCTGGGTGGCGTACGGGCTGGAGGACAGCAGGAGATCCCATCGCGGCACCTCCTCCTCCATCCAGTCCAGCCGCTCGGTGCGCTGGTACGGCATGTCCTGGAGGTCGTAGGCGAGGCGCTTCAACGGGGTGCCGTGCCACGTCTGGAGGTAGACCTGACCTGTCCGCTTGAAGAACCAGGGCGGCATCGCGTGGTTGGCGACGACGTACCGGGCGTGCGCGAGGACGCGGTAGTGCTCGCGGCTCCCCGCCAGGACGGTCGTGGCCTTTCCGTCCACCGCGAACTGGCCGTCCTGGGAGACCCACACGCATTCCAGGTCGGCGTCACGGCGGATGAGCTCCTCATAGACGGCCCTCGGGCTGCAGCTGTACTGGGAGCCGTTGTAGCTGCTGAACAGCACCATGTCGGCCAGAGGGTTCCGCAGGTAGACGGTGTAGTCCCTCTGCTGGAGAAGGGTCTGCGCGTGTCCGCCGCGCTCGTCGTCCTCCAGGGAGACGCGGCTGTGCAGTATCAGCGCGTCGATCTGGTGGACGCCGAGCTCGAATTCGTGCGTGCCCGCGCGATGACGGTCGGGCAGGTCGGGGATGGCCTCGCGTTCGACGACGACGGCCACCTCTCCCGATCGCGTGGGCGCCACCAGGTCCCAGGTACCGCTGCTCAGCGGCAGGTCCGTCCCGAACACCGACACCGTCGCGGGGAGGAACGCGGCGGTGAACCGGTCTCCCTCCCAGGTGACGGGGACGCGGTGCTCGTCGCCGGACCGGCGCCGCCGGAGGACGAAGCGGTCGGGGCGGTGTTCCGGGTCGGCGAAGTCGCCTCTCAGCGTGAGCAGTCCGTTGGCGTCCCATGCGGCGCCCGTGACGACCGGGCGGAAGCTGCGCTCGACTCCGCGCAGGTTGCCGAACGCGGTGCGGCTGACGGCGAACTCCCGGCCGCGCCCCACGCTCTCCGGCAGGGCGAAGCGGGCGGGCTTGACGTTGCTCGCGACGGTGAGCCGCAGCGGGCCGCCTTCGCCCGTCAACCGAATGTCCCAGTCGATGACGTCGCGCAGGTGCGTGCCGTACGGGACGGTGTTCGGCGCGCTGTTCGGCGCGCTGTTCGGCACGGACGCCAGGTACTTCAGGGGCAGCCTCGCCGTGAAGTCGAACCCGGTGCCCTCCGCCATCCGCAGGACGGCCGCCTGCCGCAGCGTCACCTCCCCGCGGACCTCGGCTCCCCCGTGCCGCCGGACCGCGACCATCGCGGCTCCGGCACCGAGCGCGCGCCGCGTCCAGCCGGACAGCACCAGCGCGTCGCCGTCGAGGCCGAGCCTGGTGAGGACGGCCTTGGCCCGCTTCACGTGAACGACGAACACGTCGTCGTCGCCCGCCGCCGGTTGGACGGCCACGTGCTCGTCCACCTGCCGCGGCGACGTCCACCTGACGGCGGGAGCCATCGCGGTCAGCCGCTGCACCGCCCTGCGCCCGGCCGTCGTCACCTCGGCGAACAGCTCGTAGGTGGCCGTCCGCCACTCGTCGTTGTCCAGCAGGTACTCGGGCTCCACCCGTACCGTGAAGCCCGACCAGTCGAGGGAGACGTTCGCCTGCCCTGAGCGCGCCGTGACCTCCGGGACGTAGCGGCGCTCCACCGGCAGCCGGATCTCCTTGCCGGTCCGCACGTCGCGCATCCACACGCGGATCCGGGAATCGGTCACCGACGCCACGGCGAACCGGTCGAAGCAGGCGTGCCCCTCGACGATGAGGGTGTCGACGTCCCACTCCACACGGTCGACGTCCGCCCACAGCGCCAGCTCGTCGGTGACGTCGTACACGTCCTCCGGGACGCCCCGCTCGGCGTCGTCGAAGAAGGGGTAGCGGGCGTACCAGCGCTGCCGGAGACGGCCGCGCGACACCAGCGGGACGCCCCGCAGGCCGCCCTCCTCGAAGCGCAGCACCTCCAGCAGTTCGGGCAGCATGCGCTCGCCGAGCAGGTACGTCTCCAGCCGCCTGATCGCCTCAAGCCCGGCCGTGGCGCGGCGCCCGGCGACGGCGACGACCTCCGCGCCCAGTTCGACCAGGTGTTCGCGCTCCTCCCAGGTGGCCGCGGGCAGGGCGAGCATCAGTTCGCGCACGTCCAGGTCGAGCGCGTACATGTCGTGGACGGTCAGAAGGTCCGGCGCTTGCGTACGGACGAATTCCCGCGTCTTCGCGAGGGTCGCCATGCGCGCGGTGATGTCGGCTGGGTCGGGGCGCGTGCGCAAGCCCGTTCCGGGACGGTCCCGCCAGAAATAGACGGTCGCGTCCAGCACGTCCACGGCGGAGGCCAGCACGTGGCTCTGCACGGCGATGAGGAGGTCACCGCTGGTTCCGAACTCGAAGCCGTACGCGTCCCAGAACGAGCGCCGGTAGACCTTGTTCCACACAGTCCTGTCTTGCAGGAGGGCGGGATGGCGGGTCACGTGCGTGGACAACACGGTCTCCGCGTAGGGGTCGCTGTGGAGCGGCGACTGCCACGCCTGTTCCTCGTCCAGGCACATGACGTTTCCGCCCGCGAGGTCCGAACCGGTGTTGTCCAGGGTCCCGACCAGCAGTTCGTAGGCGTAGGGCGGCACTGTGTCCTCACCGTCGGCGAAGGTGAGGTAGCGGCCTTTCGCCTGCTCGACGCCCGCGTCGGCCGCCGCCGTGCCGGGGGCGGGCTGCAGCAGGGCGAAACGGTCGTCGCGGCCCGCGAACTCCTTGGCGACGGCAGCGTCGTCGGCCGCGGCGTCCTTCGCGGCACTGCCGTAGTCCGGACCGTCCTCCACCATGAGCACCTGGATGTCGCGCAGCGTCTGCCCCGCGATCGACTCCAGGCACTCCGCCAGGCGGCCGCCGGTGCTGCGGATGGGGACGACGATGCTGATCTGCGGGGACACGAGCGGCTCCGTACTGGGCTTTCGGGGATTCGTGGGCTTGCGGGGCTTCAGCGGAGGACCCGGTCGAGCACGCGGGCGCCCGCGTGGCCGTCGTCGTGCGGGCAGTACCGGGCGGCGAAGGCGGCGCGCGCGTCCCGGAACCCGGTCTCCAGCGCGGCGGGCTCGCGGAGGGCCTCGACGACGTCCTGCGTGGTGGCGAGCAGCGGCCCCGGCGCCTCCGCGTCGAAGTCGAAGTAAAAGCCGCGCACGTGGTCGCGGTAGCGCTCCAGGTCGTAGGTGAAGAACACCATCGGGCGGCCGGTGACGGCGAAGTCGAACATGGACGACGAGTAGTCGGTCACGAGCACGTCGCTGATGAGGAACAGCTCCGAGATGTCGGGGTAGACCGAGACGTCCATGACGCAGTCGCCCGGCCGCAGCCTCGGGCGGTCGGTGACGAGGTAGTGCGTCCGCAGGAGCAGGACGTGGTCGCGGCCCAGCGCGGCCCGGAACCTGTCGATCTCGAATTCGAGGCGGAACGCGCGCTTGCCGATCGCGTGGTGGAAATCGTCCCGCCAGGTCGGTGCGTACAGGACGACCCGCTTGCCCTCCGGGATGCCGAGCCGCCGCCGCACCGCCGCGGCGATCTCGTCGCGGTGCGGGCTGCTCAGCACGTCGTTGCGGGGGTAGCCGCTTTCGAGGACGTCCCCGGTGTAGCCGAACGCGCGCCGGAACAGCGGCACGGAGAACGCGTTCTGGGCGAGCAGGAGGTCCCACTGAGGGACGTCGTGCTCCATCCAGTCCACGCCCTCGGTGCGCTTGAAGGGCATCTGCTTGACGTCGTACCCGAGCTTCTTCAGGGGCGTCCCGTGCCAGCACTGCACGTAGGTCTGGTCCTCGCGTTTGGTGAACCATTCCTGCTGCGACCAGTTGCCGAAGATGTAGCGCGCGCGGGCGAGCGCCTCGTAGTGCTCCCGCGTCCCGGCCAGAACGGTGCGGGCGCCGGAAGGCTTGCCGAACTGTCCGTTCTCGGTGACCCACACGCATTCCAGGTCGGTCTCGCGGCGCCGCAGCGCGTCATAGATGCCGCGCGGGTTGCACGAGTACTGGCGCCCCTTGTACGCGTCGAACACGGCGAGTTCACGGACGGGCAGGTTCAGGTGGCGCCGGTAGTGCCCGGACCGGATGCGGCTCTGCGCGTAGGCTCCGCGCTCGTCGTCGTCCAAGGCCGTCTCGACGCGCAACTGCAACTGGTCGGTCTTCTGGGCCCGGACGGTGATCCGGTGCAGGCCCGCTTCGAACGGCTCCGGCAGGTCGCGGAGGCTGTGGCGGCGGACGACCACCGGCCGCTCCTCCCCGCCGACGGTGGCGAGGGCGTCCCAGCGGCCGGAGACCAGCGGGCGCGACAGTCCGAGCACCGGCATGCGCGCGGGCGAGAACACCGCGGTGAACCGGTCGTCCTCCCAGTGCAGCCTGACGGCGTGCTCCTCGCTCGACCGCCGCCGCCGCAGGACCAGCGAGTCGGGCCGCCCGATCCGCTCCGAGCACGTGCCCGCCAGGCGCAGGGCGCCCTCGGGCGACCACGACACCTCCTCGACGGCGAGGACGCGCCCGCGGGAGACGATCCGCAGCGTGCCGCGCCGCGTCCTGGCGATCTCCAGTTCCCCGCCGGGGACGGAGAAGGCGGCGCCCGCGGCGTCCTCGTCCAGGTACGGGCGGATCCCCTCCGACAGCGCGATCTCCCAGTCGCCCTGCCGCCGGGCCAGCCCGGCGACCGGCAGCCGCGCCCGGAACCCGTCGGCGCCGACCGGCTCGACCGGGCCGAGCACCGTGGCCCGCCCCGTCCTCGGGGTGGCGGTGACGCGCGGCTCGTCCCCGAGCGGGACGCGGCTCCAGCCGTCCAGCCACAGCTCGCCGCCCTCCAGGTGGCAGCCGACGACCGCCGCCGGCGTGCGGCGCACCTGGATCACGAAGCGGTTCCGGCCCGCGACGCCCTGGACGAGCACGCCCGGCGCGCACTCCCTGTCCCGCGGCCACTGCCGCCCGGTGAGCCGCGGGCCGGTGAACGTCGACCGGCGCCGCAGCCCCCGGTTGACGATCTCGACGCACGGCACCCAGTCGACGTCCCGCCAGCGCCCGAACATCCGCAGCGCGGACGGGTCGATCTCCGCGACGAAGCCGGACCAGTCGTAGGAGACGTTCGACTGCCGCGACCCGGCGGTCACGTCCGGCCTGCGGACCCTCCGGACCGGGACGCGCACGAGGCCCCGCTTGTTGGCCGCCACCAGCCAGAGCCGGATCCGGGACCCGTCCTCGCTGGAGGCGTCCAGATGCCGGACGTAGGCGTGGCCCTCCAGGCGCAGCAGCCCGTCCGCCCAGGTGGCCCGGTCGATCGCCGCGACCGGCCTGAGCTCGTCGGTCACGTCGTACACGTGCGCGGGGACGCCCCGGTCCTCGTCCTCGAAGAACGGGTACTCGGCGTACCAGCGGTGCCGCAGGCCGCGCCGCACGCGCGGCGCGTCCGCCGCCTTGCGCAGCTGGACGAAGCGCAGCACCTCCAGGAGTTCCGGCAGCATCCGCCGGCACAGCAGGTGCAGTTGCAGACGCGTCATCGCGGGCTGCCGCTTGAGGACGCGTGCGTTCACCCGCCGTGCCAGGGCCGCCCCCATGGCCACGAGTTCACCGCGGTTCTCGTCCTGCGTCCTCGGGAGGGCCTCGAACAGGACGCGAAGCTCGATGGGGATCAGCACGTGCTCGTCGTAGGCGTTCAGGAGCTGCGGGGCGTAGTCGGCCAGACCGTCCCGGACGACCCGGGCGGAGCGCATGCGCTGGCTGAAGTTGTCCCAGTCGTAGCGGTCCTCTGTGATGGACCCTGGACGCCTGCGCCAGAAGTAGACCGTCTCGCTGAGGACGTCCACGGAACGGGCCAGGGCGTGCGCGCGCGCCGTGACAGGCGGGTCCTCGTAGTAGCCCGGGGGGAACTCCAGACCGGTCCGGTTCCAGAACGCCCGCCGGTACACCTTGTTCCACGGCGTCCGGTCGCGCATGAGCATCGGCATGGACGACACATGCGTCTTCGAACGGGACTGCGTGAACAGGCCGTCGTGCAGGTGCGACTGCCAGGTCCGGTCGTCGTCCATCCGCTGGACGTTGCCGGACGCCAGGTCCGACCCGGTCCGCTCAAGGGACGCGACCAGCCGCGCGTACGCCTCGCGCTCCACGACGTCGTCGGCGTCGGCGAACGCCAGGTACTCGCCCCTCGCCTGCCGCACCCCCGCGTTGCGGGCGGGCCCCGGCCCCTCGTTCTCCCGGGTGAGGAGCCGGAACCGCGGGTCGCGGCCGCACATGTCCTTGGCGATCACGGCGCCGTTGTCGGTGGACCCGTCGTCCACCATGATCACTTCAAGGTCGCCCAGCGTCTGGCCCGCCAGCGATTCCAGGCACTCCTGGAGGTACTCCTCGGTGTTGTGGAACGGCACGACCACGCTGAGCTTCGGGGACATGGGGCCTCCTCCTCGCCCCCGAGCATGGTGACGTCACGCCGCCGCACGAACGCGCATCGCGATTGCGAGGCCGTCCCCTGACGCAGACTTGACCTCGCCTGGCCGCGGCTTGACCTGGGCGTTAACCCGAAGGATCAGAGCCGGGGATCAGGCGGGGCGGATGCCGGGGGCCGCGCCCGGCCCCGCCGTGCCCGACTCCGCCGCGCCCGACTCCGCCGCGGCCGACTCGGAGAGGGCGGCGCGGACGCTCGCGGCGAGCGCCTCGAACTCGTCCGCGCGCGGCGACGTCGACCGGAAGCCCAGGCCGACGCGGCGGAACGGCGCCGGGGCCGCGAACCGGTGCAGGCCGAGGTTCGGCGCCCGGCGGGTCTCCACGGGCAGCGCCGTCTCGGGGACGAGCGTCACCCCGAGGCCGCCCGACACGAGCTGGACCAGCGTCGCCAGGCTCGTGGCGTACGTCGCCGCGGCGGCGCGCGCCCCCACCTCCCGGCAGACGTCCAGCGCCTGGTCGCGCAGGCAGTGGCCCTCGTTCAGCAGGAGGACGTCGAGGTCGTTGAGCGCCTCCCGCGCGACCCCGGTCGCTCCCAGCTCGAACCCGGCGGGCGCGACGAGCACGAAGTCCTCGTCGTACAGCGGCAGCTCCGTCACGCCCGACGCGGGCACGGGAAGCGCCAGCAGCACCACGTCCAGGCGTCCCGCGAGCAGTTCCGCGACGATGTGGCCGGTCTGCTCCTCGTGGACGGACAGTTCCAGGTCGGGGAACTCCTTGGCGAGCCGAGGAAGGACGACCGGCAGCAGGTACGGCGCGACGGTCGGGATGACGCCCACCCTGAGCGGCCCGACGAGCATCCCCCGGACGGCCTGGACCTCCTCGACCAGCCGGTCGAGTTCCGCCAGGACGGTCTCGGCCCGCCGCGCGACCCGCTCCCCCGCGGGAGTCAGCAGGACCTTGCGCGTCGTCCGCTCGACGAGCTGCGTCCCGAGGCCCTCCTCCAGCGCCGCCACGGCCCCGGACAGGGCGGGCTGGCTCATGCGGAGAGCGGCGGCGGCGTCCCGGAAATGCAGGTACTCCGCCAATGCCAGGAACGCCCGCAACTGGGCCACCGTCGGTCTGCTGATCCCCATCCTGCCGCAGACACTACCCAAGGCCGATCACGCACCGTGACTTGTCCCAGGTGGAGGCGGGGTGGTGTTCACCACAGCGGGCAGGCGCTCAGCGGACGGGCAGGCGGTCGGGATGGGGGATGGGCGCGTCGGGGTCGGCAACGCGCGGGGTGAAGGTGCCGTGGAAGCCGAACGGGATGTGATGCGGCAGGTGGAGGTCCGCGACGGAGGTGAGGTCCCTGGCGTCCAGGACGGTGAGCCGCGAGCGGTGCTCCGCCGCGAGATACACGACCGCCAGGAGCCACCCGTCGTCCTCGGCGGAGTCCGGCGCGCGGGGCACGAAGACGGGCTCGCCCACGTAGGTGTGCGGGCCGGCCTCGTGCGCCTGCGTGCGGCCGGTGTCGTTGTCGACCTTCAGGACGGTGTCGTACTCGCCGCTCGGGCCCGTCCGTCCCGTCATGTAGGTGTAGCGGTGCCTGCGCGTGGAGCGGCGCCAGTCGTACTGGGGGAACTCGCCGGGCAGGTCGGAGAGCGGCGTCTCGATCACCCGTCCCGCCGGGGTGATCCGGCAGCGCGTCAGCCTGCTGGACGGCAGGTCGGTGAAGCGGGCGCGGAAGTCGGACAGGTCACGCCTGATCGCCTCGAAGTCGTCGAAGAGCACCAGGTCGACGACGGTGTCGGCGCCGTCCTCGAAGGCGTTCGCCACGTGGACGTGCACGAGCGCCTCATGCTCCACGACCCGCGCCGGACCGCCGTCGCGCGGCACCAGCACGAACCGCGTCCCCTTCTCGGGACGGTGCCGGATCGCGTCGAACACCGACGCGCCGCCGCCGAACATCGTGCGCAGGTCGACCATGTACGGGTCCAGGACGAACACCATGTGGTCGGTCGTCAGCGCCACATCGTGGTTCCACGGCATGTTCGCCATCCGGACCCGGGCGAGCCGCCGCAGCCGGCCGCGCCGGTCGACCTTCCAGCAGTTCAGGGACGGCAGCGGACTGAAGTCCTGTCCGAAGTTGAACATCTCGCCCGTCACCGGATCCCATTTCGGGTGGGCGGAGAACGCCTTGAGCGCGCCGCGCAGCCGCCCGTCGAAGTCGTGGACGCCGAGCGTCTCCAGCGTGTCGGGGTCGAGCCGGTGCGGCGGACCGCCCTCCCACAGGGCCAGCAGCCGGTCGGCGTGCAGGGCGATCCCGGTGTTGGCGGGGTTCGCCGGCCCCTTCCCCTTCACGAAGTTGGCCCAGAAGCCGCCGGGAAGCGGGGTTCCGACCCCCGGCCGGACGGGCCCGTCGGCGACCATGCCGTGCCTGAACTGCGGCGTCCGGACGTACCGGTTGCGGAACCGCACGGACCGTCCGTCGAAGGCGAACTGCGAGACCATCCCGTCGCCGTCGAAGAGGTGGTGCATCAGCGTCCGCCCGACCTCCCACTTGCCGGGGCCGATCCGGTACAGCGTCCCGGTCAGGCCGGGCGGGAGCTTCCCGTCGATCTGGTCGATGACGTAGTCGTGCTCGCGCAGGAGCGGCGCGAAGACGCGCGCCATGTCCGGCTCGCCGGGCCGGGGCGCTGCGGTGTCCGTCGTCACGGGGTCTGTGTCGCTGGAGCGGGGCACGGGGGCCTCCCCATCTGGCTACGCATGTTGCCAGAAAGGTAGGTTCTGGCAACGGCTGTGTCAAGATTGCGGGGTGAGTCCTCGCCCGTACGGCGGCGTGACCGCCGACCGCCGCCGCGCCGACCGCCGCGCCGCCCTCCTGGACGCGGCCCTCGACCTGCTGGCGGCGGAGGGCGTCCGGGGGACGTCCCTGCGCGCGGTCTGCGCGCGCGCCGGCCTCAACCCGCGCTACTTCTACGAGAGCTTCACCGACCTCGACGCCCTGCTCACCGAGGTCCACGACCGGATCGTCGCGGAGATCGCCGAGGCCGCCGCCCGGGGAGTGGCCGCCGCCGGACCGGACGCCGACCTGCGCACGACCGTCCGCTCCGCCGCCCTGGCCGCGCTGGACACGGGCCGCACCGACCCCCGCAAGATCCGCGTGGTGCTGGTCGAGGCGGCGGCCAGCCCCGTCCTGCGGGCGCGCCAGCACGCCGCACGCCGCGACTACGCCCGCCTGGTCATCGAGTACGCCCGCACCTTCTACGACATCCCGCCGGACGCCGACGCGCGCATGCGCTTCACCGCCACGATGCTGGTCGCCGGGTGGAACGAGAACCTCGTCGCCTGGCTGGACGGCGAGATCCCGACCTCCCTGTCCGGCCTGGCCGACATGTTCGCCGACGCCGCCGAAGCCCTCGCCGTCCACGCCGCCGCCCGGCCCCGCTGAGCCGGCCCCTCGCGCCGTCGAGGGCCGCCCTCAGGCGAGGGTCAGCCAGAGTGGTCGGTGATGCGGTCGAGCCATTCCCGCATCAGGCCCCGCTCCGGTTCGGTCAGGGCGACGGCCTGGGGAAGGGCGGCGCGCAAGGCGATGGCGGCGCCGACCGGGCCGGGCGCCGCCGGCACGGGAGCGTCCGTCGTGATCGCCGTGATGACCGCCTCGCGCGCCATGACGGACAGCCCCGGGTCGCGGTCGCCCTCGGGCATCGCGATCAGTGCGAGGGTCGTGCCGGAGCCGGCCGCGTGGACGAGCCGGACGGCACGCTCCTCACCGGCGCGCAGCCGCCCGGCCTCGGCGATCCGCCGGATGCGGGCGGAGAGGATCTCGAACCCGGCGACCGCCGCCGGCGCCGGCGCCCTCCCGGGACGGGGCTCGCACATGAGCATGTAGAGGGCCGGATTGGCCAGGCCGAACTCGACGTGCTCGTCCCATCCGGCGCGCAGGTCGTCCACCGGGTCGGCGTCGGGTCGCGGGCCGGCCTTGGCGGCCAGGTAGGCCGCGAAGCCCTCGGCGGCGACCGCGTCGAGCAGGCCGCCCTTGTCCCCGAAGAGCCGGTAGATGGTCGGCGCCTGGACCCCGGCCGCGACCCCCACCGCGCGCGTGGAGACGGCCTCGCGCCCGCCCTCGGCCAGGAGCTCGGCGGTGGCGGCGAGGATGCGCTCCCGCGGTCCGTCACCGGAATGCCCTTCCTGCATGCTAACGACGATAACAGACTTGGGTTAGCACTGTTCAAGTATCGGTGTTACCGTGATTTCGTTAGCACTGATTCGGCGAAGGGGCGGAAGCAATGATCATCATCACCGGGGCCACCGGGCGACTCGGCCGGATGACCGTCGAGCGCCTGCTCGGACGCGTCCCCGCCGAGGAGATCGGGGTCAGCGTCCGGAATCCGGAGAAGGCGGGAGACCTCCGTGAACGCGGCGTCCGCGTCCGCCGGGGCGACTTCGCCGATCCCGAGAGCCTCGCCCGCGCGTTCGAGGGCGCGTCGCAGATCCTGATCGTGTCCGCCGACACCACCGGCGAGGCGGCGCTGCGCCTGCACCGCACCGCGATCGACGCGGCCGTCAAGGCGGGCGCCGGCCGGATCGTCTACACCGGCCACATGGGCACGAGCCCGTCCTCCCTCTTCCCGCCCATGCGGGACCACGCCGCCACCGAGGACGCGCTGCGAGCCTCGGGCGTCCCTTTCACATCGCTGCGCAACGGCTTCTACGCGTCCACGACGGCGGCGCTCCTCGACACCGCCCTGCGGACCGGCGAGCTGGCGGTGCCGGAGGACGGGCCGGTCTCCTGGACCTCCCACGACGATCTCGCCGAAGCCGCCGCGGCCGCGCTGGCCGAGGAGGTCTTCGACGGCGTCACCCCGGCCCTGACGGGCGGCGAGGCGGTCGGCATGGCCGGGGTCGCGGCCCTCGCCTCCGAGATCACCGGACATCCGATCAGGCACGTGGTCGTGCCGGACGCCGAGTACCGGTCCGGCCTGATCGCACACGGCGTCCCCGAGCACGGGGCGGACATCCTCACGGCCATGTTCGCCGCGGCTCGCCGAAGCGAGTTCTCGCAGGTCGATCCCGCCCTCGGCCGGCTGCTGAACCGCCCTCCGACCCCGCTCCGGGACGTCCTCAAGGCGGCCCTCACCCCTGGAACCGCGCCGGCCAGATCATGACGGACGGCAGTGGGTCCTGGGGATGGCCGGCGGCGCGGCAACGGCACCCGTCACCAATGTCGCCTGTTGTCCGGGGAGAGCCGAGCGCCCTACACTTGCGCGCTACGCAGAGTTAGACCCGATATGGGCGCATCTGTGTGATCTATGTCTACCGGACGGGCGGCCGGCGGACCGACCGCTCTCTTTTCGCCGGTCAGCACACCGTCCGCCACATTGATAGGCCGCGCCTATCGCGCTTGTGGGATCCATCGATTTCTCTTTTTGATCGAGTCGGGGCACTGTGAGTGACATCGGCCGCCGAGGCGAAGAGCCCGCGGCCCTCCTGCGCCTCCCCATGCGGAGGCGACCCCATTCTCATGATGAAGGAGCATGCGTGCTTACTGTCGGTGACAAGTTCCCCGAGTACGAGCTCACCGCCTGCGTCTCGCTGGACGCCGAGAACGCGTTCGAGACGATCAACCACAAGTCCTACGAGGGCAAGTGGCGCGTGGTGTTCTTCTGGCCGAAGACTACTAAATAACCTTCATCATGTATCATGGTCGTCATGTCCCCCCAGGACGCGCTGACCAGCGCAGATGACCTGATCCCCGTTGGAGCGTACCTCCGCGTGTCGGAGGACAAGTCCATGAAGGCTGGCGCAGCCTCATGGCGAGAGATCGGCGAAGAGGTTGACGCGCAGCTCGAAGAGTTGACCGAGCTGGCAGCGCAGCTCGGCTGGAAGATCGTCGTTGTCTACAACGACAACAACACTGTGGCGACGGACCCGTTCATCGTCCGCAAGGACTTCGAGCGGCTCCTCCTGGACCTCCAGGAGGGTGCTGTGATCCGGGGACTGCTCGGCTACCACTCAGACCGCATCGCCCGTCTGGAGTACGACGCGGCCCGCCTGAACCGCCTCTTCCAGATGAACCCCAAGCTGGTCGGGCGCACCTACACAGGAGGCGTGGACTTCGCGACCCAAGAGGGTCGGACGATGTTCATGATGCAAGCCACCATGGGCGGCATGGAGGTGGCCAACAACAAGCGTCGGACCACCCGAAAGCGCAAGCGTCTGGCAGAGGCCGGCGTCATGCCCGGTGCTCCCCGCCCGTTCGGCTGGGCCGACGACCGGGAGAACCTTCACCCCGTCGAGTCCATAGACCTTGCAGACGCCATCCGAGCCGTCCCAGGCGGCAAGAAGGTGGGGACAGTCCGCAAGGAGTGGGCGCTGAAGGGCTACGTCAAGAAGCAGACCAAGAAGTCGATCGAGAAGCACGGCAAGCGGGACCTGCCCTTGGACCACACCACGGTCGAGCACATCCTGACCAACCCGCGCAACTGCGGGTACATGACCCACATCCCCCAGTCCGAGCGGCGAGAGGCCAAGAAGAAGCTGTGGCTGCCGGACTATGTCGTCTACAAGGACGGCAAGCCGGTGATGGGCCCGTGGAAGCCGATCGTAACCCCGGAAGAGTGGGCGGCCTGCGTTGAGGCCATCGCGGACCGGAAGGCCAAGCGCGCGGGGAAGCTCAACAAGCCGCACGAGACCTCCGACAAGTACCTGCTGTCCGGGATCGCACGATGCGGGAAGTGCCTCTTTCCGCTGACAGCCAACTGGTACAGCAAGCAGTCCTCCTCGTACGAGCGCTACGGCTACCGCTACGCCTGCCTGAGCAACCTTGGTGGCTGTGGCGGCGTCACCCGTGTCGGTCCGCCGATCGAGGAGCTGGTCATCGCGGTCTTCCTAGAGGAGGTCCGTCGCTCTCTCGGTGTGGTGGTCAAGGCCGACGAGGTGGACGAGACCGTTCACGACTCGCGGCTGGCTGAGATCGAGGAGGAGATCGAGGAGGTCAACCAGCGCCGGAAGGCTAAGCGCCTTTCCATGGCGAAGGCTCTCGACCTGATCGAGGAGCTGGAGACCGAGAGGGCGGAACTGAAGGAGAAGCGCCAGAAGCTGATGGCCTCCAAGCTCCAGCGGAAGACGGAGTACCCCACCCTCCTCAAGGAGTGGGAGAACTACACCGTCAGCGAGAAGAAGCACCGGATCAAGCAGGACATTCGCGCAGTGATCGTGCATCCGCAAGGCAGGGGTCGCCAGCCCTTCAACCCGGAGCTGATCGAGATCGAGTGGGCTTCCTGAAAACAAAAAAAAGGGCCCTCCCCCGAAGGGGAGGGCCCGTTGTCATTCTGCTTCCCGCAAGCCCCACAGTTTCATGGTTCGCTTGCGCCACTCTTCATCACGCGCGGGAGCCTTGGCTAGCTCCCGTTCGATCCATTCCTCTGTGGTCATCACTTTGTCGCTCATGCGTACGCCCAAAAGTCAGCACGGATGATGACTCGCTCGTAGGCAAGGCGGACTTCCTCGGGCACGAAATAATGGAGCACCCGGTCGGCTTCTGCGTGAGCCGCTTCCCCGTCCCGGCCGTCGAGGGCGTCCAACGCGGCAACAGCTTCATCGGAGGTCATCAGTCGGTCAGCTCCCGAATCAGCTCACCCATGTCACCGAAGTAGGTGTAGAGGGTCCACTGGCCATCGCCGTCCTCGAAGGTGATGTCCACAACCACTTCCTCGTAGGCGCAGGTCTCGCAGTAGCCGCCTGTGCGCGTTTCCTGCTCGACGTCCAGGATCTTGCTCACAGTAAAACCACGGTCCTTGAGGAATTCCTCAATGGACTTGTGGAAGCTACTGGTCTCTTCCGTGTTGGCAGGAACAACCCCGAGGTCCTCAAGGGCCTTCACGAGGTCAGCAACAGGGACGTAGGTGTAGGCATCGTTCCAGTCGCCCTCAATGGTGAACTCAACATCCCCGTCGCTGTCGACGCCGGAGATTTCCAGGCTGCCAATCTTCACACTCTTCAAAGCTTCTCTCCCAGGTTGATAACGTCCAGTCCCATCCACTTCGCGTACTTCATGCAGCCGCGAGTGCCCTTGCTCTCCCCCAACGGGAATGCGAGGACGTAGTCAGCGTCGAGATGGTCATTGACCATCTGCTTGTTGCGCTTGGGGCCGGCTGCCTTTCCGTACTTGTTCCAGTCAGCCGGGTAGCGGATGATCCCAACGAAAGCAGCGTTCGTCTCGCCCCAGTCATCGGCATGAGAGTCAACCCCGTCAGGGCAGTCCCCGTGAACGAGCGTCACTCGCTCAGAGAACCTCGTGAACAGCTCTAGCGCGGACCAGATGTAATACCAGTCCTTCCAATCCCGAGAACCCGTGACGATCAGCTTCATCAGCTCTCCAGGACGGTGATGTTCTCTCGGACCTGGCACGCCCTTCGGGAGTTCTCCTTGTCGTAGTAGTAGCCTCGGGAGTAACCCTCGACTTCGATGATCACCGTGCCCTTCTCGGTGATCTCAACGACCTTCCCGACGAGCATTCGAGATGAGCTGCGTCGGAAGTGCTCGCAGTACGCAACGGTGCTGCCAATGCCGTATCCGACACCAAGCCAGTCGGTCAGATGCATTCGTAGAACCGCCTATCGATGTCGATGACAACCTTCTCGCCGTCATCATTGAGGCCGTAGATCTTGTACCAGTAGTTGAGGTCTTCTCCGGTGACCTCCCAGTCACCGGGGTACACCTCAAGCTGTGCAATCAGTTCTTTGACCGTCATTTCTTGGCCACCCACCAAAGTCCGTAGCGTTCGTGTGTCATGGCAGCCCAAGGAAGGTCCTGCTCTCGCCCACAGAGAGTGCAGAACCCCATTTCGAGAGGGCAGTGCCAGATAGCTCCGGGTCCGCCGATGTCCTCGGCTGGTGCACCCTCCATGTCGCAGTCGATGTCGATGCGGACGTGCATGTAGCTCCAATAGAAAGGGCCCCGCCGAAGCGGGGCCCGTTTACACGCCCTCTAGACGCCGATCTTTATCTCGTTCAGATCAGATTCGAGCTTGTCTCGCTCCTCGTCGGTGAAACCGTCGTAGTCGGGTGCCTCATAGCTGATCACCGAGACTCGGATCAGCTCGAACTCGGTTTCGGTGAGTTCCAGCACCACCGTCTTCTTGATTCGGGCTTCCATCAGGCAGCCACTGCCTGGAGCTGCCACTTAGGCTTGTCGCCCTGATCCGTCACCTTGTAGACCTGCTTGCTGCCGCAGTGATAGACGATGATCCCTTCGGGCTTGTCCCAGCCCGGGACGGCACGGGAGCCGGTGACCATCAGCTCCTCGTAGATCTCCAGGGCGTCCTCAGTGCTGAACTGGCCCTGGTAGAGAACCGGGACCGTCTCCAGGCCAGGGACGGCCTCCAAATCCAGGGGTCCGTACCGGCCCACGTTGAACAGGGCGAAGCGACGGTGGTCCAGGCCGTACTTGCGGCCGATCTTCGCCCCGTACCACTCGCCGTAGTGGTAGCCCTCCCCCAGTGTCAGAGCCAGGGCCTCGGAGTTCTCTCGAACCCACTGGGCAAAGCCTGCGTTGTCCTGCTTCCGCCAAGACACGTCGTCCATGCCTCGCGGCCCCATGGGCAGCAGCCGGTTCCGGGACTGTGCACCAACGAAGTACGCCTCGCCGTCAAAGCAACCCACATAGTGCTCAACGCTGCCGGTGTACGGCGAGCCCTCGGGGGCCTTCCGAACGACCACGGCACCGTTGGTTCCGTCGATCTTCTCGGTGATGATCATGTCCTGGTTGAGCCGAGGCGTCTTCGGCCAGCGCTGGAATTCAAGAACGGTCATCAGTTCTCCTCCTCGGGAAGCGACTCCAGAACGACCAGCAGGACGTCGCGGATGTCGGGGTGGTCGAGTCCGCCGCCGGCACGGATGCGGAACTCAACGGAGTCGTCAGCGTGAATCTGGTCGATCTCGATCAGCACGTACGGCTTGAGGCCGAGGTATTCCTGATACATGGTCACTCTCTCCTTAGAACTTGCTCGGCAGAACTACGCCGATGATGAGCGGAATGGTGTAGAGAAGAAACAACTCGGCAAGCCGAGGATCGATGGAGGACCAGAACTCTTCCATCTCGGTTGTGTCGATTCCAAGCAGCAGGTTCAACTGAAGGCCCTCCCAAGAGCGTGACCGAGCAGATAGGCGCTTACGTTCATTACAAGGACGAACAGCAGAAATGTTCGAGCTTTCATGACCTCTCCTAGTGGCAGGCTTCCTGCCAGTTCTCACCCGGAGAACCACACTCCGCCGGGAAGGCGATGTACTGGCCACCCTTCGGATTCATCTCGGACTCAATGACACTCAGCAGGTAATCCCTGTACTTCTCCCAGCCCTTCCGAGGCACGGAGAACACCAGGGCGTCGTGGATCTGCGCCTTGATGGACCGGACTGCACCATGCGACATCTTCAGAAGCGCGTCGCAAATGATTTCCCGGGTCCCAGATTGGCCTTGAAGGGCTGGAGCCTGGGTGAACTCCTTGCCCTTCTCGACGGGCATCTTCCGGCCCCATGGGTTCACCACATGGCCGTCTCGGTTAGCGTCCTTTCGGACTCGGTTCTGCCAACCGACGACCTTGCGGAATGTCTTGTCCATTCCGTCAACGAATGTCTTGGCGTCGTCCAAGGGGACGCCGGCCATCTGGCTCAGCGTGTTGGCCCTACCGCCGTAGCTCCATCCGTGGCCGAGAGGCTTGGCCTTCTGCCTGTAGGAGGCGGTGACCGGGTCCTTCTTGTTCTCCCCGACCACGTCTCGGCCCCAGGCAGCCCATGCGTTGATCAGGTGGCCGTCCGCGCCCGGTTCGAACCGCTGGGCGTACTTGTCGTCACCAGACATCGCTGCGACCACACGGGCGTCCGCGTTGCTCAGGTCGATCTCAATGAGCACGTGGTCTTCGGAGTCCGGAAGGAAGTACGACTTCTCTACGGCGCCTTCACCGCGAGACGTCCACACCGTCAAGCCAGGCTCGGTGGTGGACCACCGGCCGGAGCGCTGAAGCATGGTGATCTCGGGGTGCACTTTCCCGTCCGGGTGAACACATTCCAGTGCCAGTTCCGAAAGGGACCGCTGTCCCATCAGTTCAGCGAGGGCTTTGCCAAGATCCTCAATCTCGGTGCCCTGGGTGAGGCTCAACATCGTGTCCCCGGAAAGGGAGAGCCCGAACCATTCCGGGACTACGGCCTTCTCTTCCAGGGCCGCGATCTTCTTCTCTTTGGCCTTGTAAGAGCGCTCCCGGAGAGTGTGCCCCTCCTCCTTCAGGAACTTCCGCAGTTCCTCGGCTTCCCGCTTCGCTTCCCTGGCCTTTTCCCTGGCTTTCCCGATGTTCTTCATGCCATCGGTGTGAGGCCAGTCAGGGCGGCTCTGCGGTGTGATGCCGTGGTCCCTGAGAACCGCCATGATGGCGTTCTTTCCTGGGTTGGTCTTCCACGGCTGATCCCCTTGGGTTGGAAACCCGTAGTCGCGGACCAGGCCCGCCATGATTTCCTCACGGCGCTGCTTCAGGTAGTCGGCCCTTGCCTGGGCCGCCTCCTGGTCGACACGCCAGCCGTTGGACGAGATAGCAGCCTTGCGGCTCTCGATCCGCTGCTCGCGCATCGCGTAGTTGTCGAGCTTGCCCTTCTTGAAGAGGACCTTCGCCACGTTCCGCGACGCCTCGACGTCGCCAACGAGGTACGCCCGATACCGAGGATCGTCAACGGGGATCTTCCCGAAGCCGTCAGCGATCCGAGCCTTCTTGGGGAGGTCGGGGTCGCCGAACTCGTGGGCCAGCTCCCGGAGATCAGCAGTCTTGCCAGGCACGCCGAGCTGGAACGCCTGCTCGTCCAGAGCGAACCAAGCCTTCATCTCTTCGGGCTTGGTGGCCCTTGCCTGCCGGCCATGCCGGTTCGTGTAAACGGCCGGAGCGGGGTTGACAAGAACGCCATGGGTCCAGGTGTCATACACCCGGCCCTCGTCTGCGAGCTGCATCGGAATGTTGGAATCGATCCCGAAGATTGCCCGCAGGTCAAAGGTGTGAATGTTGTGCCCGATGATCCAACGAGCCTTGAGGATCGCTTTCCGGATTTCCTCCAGATCGGCCGTGATCTGGACTGGGCCATCTCCCCATGCGTAGCCGATCAGCCGGACGAACTCCTCCGGAGGCATGGAATAAAGAAACTCTTGGCTGTGCGTTTCGATGTCGAAGTAGAGAGTGCCCTTTGGCAATTTCCCCTCCTCTCCAAGACGGGCGGGGGCCCGAAGGCCCCCGCTCTCTACTCACTGTCTACTTGCTCCTACTTGACGAAGATGCCCTTGCACTGGTCGTCCGGGTCGGTGCAGGACCACACCTTGTAGGCGTTGCCCTTCTTGCTGGTGCCGGTCTTGAACTCCATCGGGCCGTGCTTGCACGACTGCTGCGCGACACCGGGCGGCGGGGCCGTGGTCGTCTGCGAGTTGCCGCGCTGGCCACCGCCACCGTTGCCACCGCCACGGGGCCGGCGCTCACCCTTGTACTGCTCACGGGTGTACTGGGCAGCGTTGGCCGTCTTGTCGATCACGCCGTGCTTGGCAAGCGCGTTCAGGATGGCCACCGTGTTCAGAGCAGCCTCGTCAGCCGTGGCACCGGACACCCACGGGTTGATCCACTCGGCATCGAAGCCGTCAGCGGCCTTCAGGGTCAGCTTGATCGAGAACGGGTGCTTGACATCGGCGGAAACAGGGGCAGCGGTCACAGGGGCCTCCGGGGCGTTGGGGGTTGGGGCCGACCACGGGTCGGCAGGGGCGTCGTTGCCGGTCTCAAAGGGGTTGTTGGACACGTATCTCCTCAGAGAGCGATGATGGAAAGAACGAAGGCAGTCACTGCGATCAGGAAAGTCGCAGCCTGGGCGGTGATGATGATGCAGCCGGTCACTGCGTCCTGGGTGTCTCGGGAAGAAGCCATCAGGCGTTTACCACCTTGTCGATGAGGTGAACCACGTCGTTGTCGGAGAAATCGCGGTAGTCCTTCGCGGCGTTCGCCTGCTCCTGAATCCTCAGCGCGATTCGCCAGGGCTCATCGAACTCGATGTCCTCGACGTTGTTGTAGTACTCGAAGGGCGAGTTGCAAGAGCAACCCGAGTCACGGGCGACACCGATCCGACCGGTGTCCTTCTCGCGGAAGACCACGAGAATGTCGTACTCGTACCCGTGCTCGAATGCCAGATCGCCAACGATCTCCAGGCCGAAGCGCTCGGGGTTCTCGTAGATGTCGGGCTGGTTGTAACCCATTTCGCTCCTTAGATTCCGCAGACTCCGCCGACACAGGCGGACTCGTTTCCGACCTCTTCGATTTCCACGCCGACCCAATCCTTGGCCTCGGCATAAGACACGACGGTGAGGGGCTGTCCGCCACGGGCACCGTCCGGGTAGACAGTGATCCCGCGCAGGTACGGCAGGTAGCCCATGAGGATCTGGCCGAACTCCTCGTCCGTGAAGTTCTGCTCCATCGGAGCGGGGAGGTTGATCGTGCTGCTGATGCCGTGGTCGACATAGGTCTGAAGCCACGCCTGCGTCCGCAGTCGCTTCGCCGGGTCCTGGGCGAGGGTGTAGGCCGAGTCGACCGAGTCGGGGTCGATGCCCCGATCCGCGAGGCGCTGCGCGGCGCTGTCGATCACGTACTGGTACACCCACGTGTCGCCCTTGGCGTACCTCCGCTTGTAGGCGGGGGCGAACATCGGCTCCATGCCGGACGTGGTCTCGGCGATGATGCTGATGGTCCCGGCCGGCGCGATCGCTCGGGTTTTCACCGGGCGGGAGACGCCGAGGCGATCCGCGTAGTGGTTGGCGTACTCGCCGGACTTCTCGTACTCGTCCAGCCACTCCCCCAGGTCCTCGTCGGGGGCGTAGGGCTTGCCACGGACCGCGTACCACTCACCGACGCCCATGAGGCCGAGGCCGAGCCGCCGGTTCTTGGTGCGGGTCTCGTCCACCTCCTTGTACGGGACGAGGCTGTAGAGCGAGCCGCAGAGCAGGAACGCGGTCGACAGCTCGACCAGCCGCGCCATCTCCTCGCGTGACTCAATGCGGGAGAGGTTCAGCGAGCCGAGGTTGCAAATGTCGTTGTCGTCCCGACTGGTGACCTCAGTGCAGGCGTTGCGGAGGTGCTCGCCTGCGTTCACGCCCACGTCGACGGAGAAGCCGGGCTCTCCGGTCTCCAGCATGTGACGAACGGTCTCGTCGTAGACGTCGTGGGCAAGCTGGTGATCGGCATGGTCCGGGTCCTGGTACGCCTCGAAGAAGAGGTCGTCCAGGATCACCGAGATGTTCGTGCCGTCCATGGTGGCCGGCGCGTCGAAGTCGGCCTCCTTCGCGGCCTTCATGGCGTCGGGCCAGTCCTTGAGCCGGATGAACTCGAAGACGTCGGGGTGGTTCCAGTGGAGACCAGCCCAGATGGCGCTACGACGGGCACCGCCCTGGCGGATGTGCCGTCCCGACTCGTTGACCATCTGCATGAGGGCGATGGGGCCTGTGGACTCGCCACCGGTCCCGTTGATGTACGCGCCCTTGGGTCGGAGCTTGGAGTAGACGACTCCGATACCCGCACCCGACATCAGGCCGGAGGTGATCCGGCGCATCAGGCCAGCCCAGCCCTCGCGGGAGTCCTCGACGCTCAGCAGGAGACAGTTCTGCGTCTGGTGGAGCTGCTTACCGGCGGCGAAGAGGTATCGGCCTCCAGGAAGAAACTTCCTGTCGATGATGGCCTGCGTCATCTCGTCGGCCAGCTCGGGGAGGTAGGGGCGCATGACGTGATCCACGACTCGCCTCGCGGTGTCCGCCCACTCCTCCCTTCCGTCCAGTGAGTACTTCTGCTTGTAGATGGCTTCGGCTAGAGAGCCGAATTCGTTCGCGTTAGTCACGTACTCTCTTTCACTTGTTCCAGTTGAAGTGAGTGCCGGGCGGGTCACTCCGTTCCTGGAGTCGCTCCTTCTGGAGCTGCCGGACGGCGTCCACTTCGTGGGGGTTGGTTTCCATCCCGGACTCAGATCGGGTGACGTACTGGGCCTTGCCGTTGCTCAGGGCCGTACGAGAACCAGGACCGTCGTTGGAGAAGCCCTTGCGGTTGACGAGCCGATTCACGACCTGCGTCAGGGATTCAACGGCCCTTGCAACCGTCTCCCGGTGGACGTCCTCACCGTGCAGGAATCGACGCTCCAGGATCGACCGGTAGCTGGGCTTGATCTTCTCCATGGCGATGTCGATGTCCACGAGGGAGATTCCGACAGTGCCAGGACCGATCTCGGCTGAGAGCCAGTCGTCCTTTCGGGTCGGCACGTCGCGTGCCGTTGGGTCGTAGTAGGCGTGCTCCAGGATCGCCTTGATTTCGCGGGGCGTGTAAACGTACTGGCTGGAGAAGAGGATGTAGTCGTACCGCTCCTTGGCGGCGTACTTGAGTCCTTCGCTTTCCAGGACGCCGTAGAGGTAGTCCTTGGTGGCTCCACGGAGCCTCTCCGCGCTCTCGTACAGGCGGGTGAGGGCCTCGAAGGCAATGTCCTCTGCCTCGATGCCCGGGTACTCTCGGGCGATCTTGCGGCCCGCCTGGGCCGCCATCTGGACCACCTCATCGGTAGTCGCGCTAGTGAACATGCAGTCCTCTCTACTTGCTGTCTACTTACTGTTACGCGGCGACGGCGAACTTCCCTCCGGGCCCGCGCTTGAGAGCGCCGTAGCGCTCGCCTTCAACGACGAAGCTGCCGTCTCGGTGCACGTCGATCTCGACCGGGCTCACGTCCTGCTGGCCCACGTAGAGGAGGCCGAAGCCCTTCTGCCAGTTGGCCACCGCACCAGGCCCGAGGTACTGGGCCTTCTCGGGCGCCATGAGGTGACCGACCTCGAAGCCCCACCGGGTGATGAAGCCCGTGGTGACGTTGCCGGTTGTGCCCCGGCGGATGCCGAGCCGGTGAGTGTGGCCCATGACGATGTTCGCGCCGGCCTTCTGGGCGTGGTTGTACGCCGTGGTGCCTGCGATCTGGCTCATGCCCTTGATCTCGTGGCCGTGGATACCGACCGTGTTGGGGCCGAGCTTGGTGAACGGGGCCGCCAGCTCCACGCCGAACTCCTCGAAGTCGAGCAGCTTGGCGAAGTGAAGGTCGTCGGAGAACTCGGCCAGGGCCGGGGCCTTGTCGGACAGGTAGGTTCGCGGGCGCAGGTCGTGGTTGCCCTCGAAGACCTTGAAGACCCCCTCGTACACCTCCCGGATGGGGGCGAGGAACTCCCGCTTGGTGACCTCAGAGTCCGACTTAACCCGCTGGGCGTACTCCAGCTTCGTGCCGAGGTTCCACCGCGACGGGGTCTCGTAGTCGTTCAGGTCCCCGATCTGGTAGACCGCATCGGGCTGGTAGTCGCCGATGAATCGGACGACGTTCTTCAGCGCCCGTCGATCGTGGTACGGGATCTGAAGGTCACTGATGACCACTACTCGCTGCAAGTCGTTCCACCTCCCTGTTGACGAACCACTGAGCCTTTCTCAGGTCTTCCAGCTCCTTCTCGGGGCCACCCTTCTTCCCGGCACGGCACAGGTATTTCACTGCCGCACCCCGGTTGAAGCGCAGGTGCTCCACGAGGTCAATGACCTCCGCACCATTCGACCAGCCATCGGCGTAGTGCGATGGGTGGTTGATCGGGTCCGACTTCTTGGGGGCAGCCGGGAAGTGAACCAGCCCATCTTTCACGGGCTGCTCGGCCGTGCCGAGGCCCGGAATCGTGATGGGTGTCTCCACCAACTCCAGTGGTCCAATCTGGTCTTCCACCGCCGCAGGCTCGTCCTGGAAGATCGAAGTGGACCCGTTGCCAAGGCTCAACCGAAGACAGCCTTCGTCGTCCACCTTCCAGTGAGAATCGTCCTGGGCCCGGTAGGTTTGGCCCGGCTTGTAGTCGTTCACTTACCCTCCTGCTTCGCATGAAGCTCCACCAGTTCAGAAATGACGCCATGCGTGAACTGCGGATCATCGACCGCATCCGCGAGTTCCACGACGAACCGGACCAGTTCCGAGTCCTCGATGTCCCACGCCATTTCGTGAGTCAGGTCAGAAAGATCGACCTCAGCTCGCAACGAGACAGTATGCATCAAAGAATCTCCACTTCCTCTCCCACGTACAGGTACCCCGCTGTGATCAGAACCTGGAAGGCGTTCCCAACCTCGCCGTCTCGCACGAGCGCGATCCGGCCGTTGTGAAGGTAGTCCAGGTCGTCTTCCTCCATCGTTCGGTACATGCGGAAGATCTGCTTCTGAAGTTCGATCTCGTCGGGCACTCCGTAGCAGCCGGGGACTGCGTACTCCCACCCCATGGCCTCAAAGAGGTCAGCCATGTCCTCTAGGGTGAGGTCCCCATCGAATTCCATTTTCACTTGCCCAGCACCTTTTCTCTGAGAGCCTCCCTGCCATGTTCAAGGAAGAAAGAAGTGACGTCTCCGCCGTCCATGACGATTGTGCGGAGATTGCCTCGAAGAGGCTTGCCGAGCGACTTGGCCATGGTGCGGCCGGCGTCGTCGTCGTCCTGGAGGAAGAAGACGGCGTCGTACTGCTCCAGGAGGCGGCTCCATGCGGGCTGCCAGGACTGGGCTCCGGGGAGCCCGATGCAAGGCATGTCGCACATCTCAGCCACGACACAGTCGAACTCGCCCTCGGTGAGGCAGATCGCCCGCGTCCCGCGCTGTAGTGCCTCGGGGTTGTAGATCCTCACCGGGTCACCTGCGACGGTCAGGTACTTGTCCCCCGTCCCGTCACCGAGCCTCCGGAACCGGATGGTCGTTACCCCGTACGCGGTCAGGTACGGAATGGTGATCCAACCCCGGTAGGTCTCATGGCCCGGAAGAGGGTCGGCGACGACCCCCAGGCGATGACGCTCGATTGCCTCCTCGGTTAGCCCTCGCTTTGGTCCCGTCAGATACTCGACGGCGTCCTGCGTGATTTCGTCGCTGTACTTTCTTGATGCCTTCTCCAAGAATTCTCTCTGCGAACTCGACGGCACCAGCAAAGTCCATTTCCTCCTCTCTCATAATCAGCGCAATTGCATCGCCCTTCACTCCACAACTGAAACAGTTGAAAGCAAATTCGTTGTACGAGGCTGAGGGCCTTGTGTCGTCGTGAAAGCAGCAGACGACCGAAGTCCACCAATCTCCCGGTGCGGGGTCCGGGAGATCAGCGCCGTAGTGTTCCAGAATTGGGACGATCGGCAGATCCTCGATGTCCATTAGGACCTCAGACAGAAAGCGGCGTATGCGACCAACGCGGCGAAGAACAAGGCCCAACCTCCGGACATTACTTCCTCCTTTTACGCCTTCGGGGCTTTTGCGTATCATCACCCTGGAAATGGCGCTCACCAAGAATGACGAGCGCTGGAGGGTTTTCCAGGTAATCCGCTGCGGCCCTCAGGGTCTCGGGGTTATCCCGGGCTGAGGTGAGTAGCTTGCCGTTGCACATCCGGCAGCAGAGTCCACGGACAAGGCCCGTCTTGTGGTCGTGGTCCACGGATAGCCTCTGCTTGCGCGGCTGGCTACAGATGGCACAGACGCCACCCTGGGCCTTAAAGAGCTTGTCGTACTCGCCCCTTCTGAGCCCGTAGGTGGCCACTACCCGGTTCTCGTGTGCAGCTTTGGACCTGTTCCGCTTACGGCAGGTCTCGCAGGTTCGCCCTCTGGAAGATGTGAAGAACCGTTCTGCTCGACTCCTGCCGCATTTCATGCACTCCCGATATCCGTTACGTGGCAACCAATTCAGCTCCTATCATGCGACCAGTAGGCCGCTGTCGGTAATGGACATCCGAGCGAAATTCATGTCCAGCTCAACGGAGTACATCGCCGAGGGATCTGCAATCCCGTCACGATTCTTGACGATGGCGACACCCATCTTGTCCTGACCGAGAGCCTCGTCCAGATCGTCCGAGGCGCGCCAAAGCGTCAGAACCATTTCGGGAACCTTGCCGACCTTTCCTCGAAGCGCGGAAAGGGGTGGCGGTGTACGTCCGTCCTCATATTCACCCGTCAGGTGGTGGAGGACCACGACGCACATGTTCTTAGAGCGGGAAAGCTCTAGCCCGAAAAGGAGAATGTTCTCCAGAGATTTGAACTCGTTACCCTCGGAATCGCCCGGGTCGACATTCATCAGGTTGTCGATGATGCACATGTCGGGATAGGAGCCGAGATAGCCGTGCGCCAGGATCGATTCATCGATCGTGTCCAGGCTGGGGCCGGCGTCAAACTCCCACCAGATGCGGCGTAGGGCGTGCAGTTCCTTGTCGAAGGTGTAGCCGCGCTCCATGGCGGCCTCGACCTCTGACGTCTCCCGGCCGGTGGTGATGGCCATGGACCTGACGAGCTGCGTCCTGGGCCCCGAGTCCGCGCTGAAGTAGATGCACGATGCCCCGCTGCGGACGGCGAGGTTGAGCGCCAGGGCGCTCTTACCGCCGCCAGGGGCACTTGCGATCAGCACGAGCTGGGGCTTGCGGAACGTGGCCGTGGCGGCTGTCAGGCTTTTCCACGGGTTGTCCAGGGCCTCACCGGACGACTTGTTGTACCGGAGCGCTGAACCAAGCTGGAAGAGGCTCAATCTGCCCCCAGGACGATCACCTGGTAGTCGCGAGCCAACTTCGTCAGGTCCACCTCAGGCAATCCGGTGATGTACCTAGGCCAGTAGAACTCGTACTCGGACTCCTCGCGGGCCTTCCCCCGCCAGGACTCCAGCACCCGGACACTAGGCGAGTCGTTTACACGCCCCCGCAGGACCTCACTCTTGATGGCCTCGTAGACGCCATCAGTGATGGCCTCCGCGTTGGAGGGTGAGAAGGAGAAGGAGACGAGACCATGGACTTCGTGCCATGCGGCGGTCTTGGCGCTCAAAGTCGCACCTCCAGGCGGCTGTAAACGTCGCGGACGATCTTCTCGACGTGGTTGAGGACGTCCACAATGCCCTCAGTACTGCCGCCCATCCGGGCCATGCTGAACACCAGCGTCATGGAGATGTCCAGGAAGTAGGGCTTCAGGTCCTCGTGACCATTCGGGACGAAGTCGATCGTGTCCTTGAGCTTGGCTGAAGCCTCCGCAATCGCGATGGCTTCCGGGTCGTCCTCCAGGCCGAAGGGGGTGTTGGTGAACATAAGAAAGTTCCTCTCTATACTTACTGTCTACTTGCTACTAAGCGGCGAATTGGCAAGCCGGCCGCACCGTGCAGGTGAAGCACGACTCACCAGGGTTGGGAAGGTAGATGTCGTTCTTGCGACCCTCGTGGAACCGTCTGTACCACTCGCCGACGACTTCCCTCGGATAGTTGGTCAGTTCCTTGGTCACCAGCTCGTTGTTCCGACAGTCCCAGTAGGCACCCCACGGGACTTTCTCCCCCGTTAGCTCCTCCAGCGCCACCCCGTAGGTAGCGAGCTGGTAGGGGTCAACTGGGAGCTTGGAACCGGTCTTCCAGTCGACCGGGAACCACAACCCGTTCTGGTCCTCAAAAACGCAATCGATGTACCCGATGACTCGGAAGCCGTCGAAGTCCAACTGGAAACCGACCTCGACCGCTGGCTCGCCAGGGATGATCTCAGCGGGCCTCAGCGGGCCGTCTGCCGGGTGCTGAAGGATGTAGTCGGCTACCTGCTGCTCGCCCATCTCATGACGCTTGTCGATGTCTGTGGCGAGCTTGCGCCGGCCACCGACCATCCACATGTCCTCGTCGGGCTGCTCCTCCTGGGCCAGCCGTAGCTCACGACCCCACGCCATGTAGAAGTGGTCGAGGGCCCCGTCGACGGACAGGGTTCGATGCGACTTCTCGTACGCCTCGATGCCGGCGTGAACCGCCGTGCCTTGGATGAACCACACGGCTTGCCGCTGCGGCGCACCCACGATCTTTTCGAGGTAGTAGGCATGACTACAGCTCGCAAAGGTCTGGAGTCGAGATGGTGAAAGCCTTGGTCCCTTATCCTCCTCCGTCACGTCACCTCCTTGTAGAAAGAAGAAAGCACGCCACCCGGTAGGCGACGTGCTCTCTATGCGGCTCTTGGCTAGCCGCACGTATATCAGTTGAGGGGAGCCCATACACTGATGAGGAGGCGTCCGTCATGGGTCTCACGGACGCCATGCCACACCCCCACGGGAATGTACCCAAACAGGTCCGCATCATAGGTAGAGCCGACAGGGACCTGGACCTCGTAGAGGGTCCCGTCCTCGTACTTCTGGCTCTTGACGACCCCACTGAGGCCGTTGTCGAAATCCAACTCAGGACTGTCCACGGGAGCCAGCGCATCGCTGGGGCCAACGTAGACAGGGGCCGCGACCGAGTTGACTGGAACGGACATGTGCACGTGCTCCAAACTGCGGGGGGGTGGTACGGCCGGGGGAAGGCCCCATTGCCTTCCCCCAGACCTAGAGGTTCTGAACAACACCTCGCTTGGCCTTGTCAAGCACGGACTTCAGGTGCCACTTTCCAGGAACCTTAGAGGCCGGCTTGCTGTAGAACCCACCAACGGGACTCTCCTCATTCGAGGGCTCATCCCTGCGGTAGTCAATGTCGAGGTCTTTCGAAACGAGTCCTTCGGCCCACCTGATTGCGGTGACCTTGTTGGTCTCCCGTATCTCCTTCCCCTGGGCAAGACTCGAAAGGTCCCGAAGGTACTTCGCAACCTTGCTCGCCTTGTGCTCAGCAGCCAGGGTCCAAGGGAGAGCCCACTTGTGACTAAGCTGCGGCCGGGTGAGACCAAAATCCTTCGCGGCCTGGAAGACCCCAGAGGCCGACAGGCCGTACATCTGCCCGATGGTCTCGTAGCTCTCGCCAGCGTCAATGAGGTCGCTCAACTCATGAGGCGTGATCCTCCGATGTCTCACTGTGGAAGTCACCTTCCCTGGACAGGCCCCGCCCGGTTGGCAGGTGGCTCTGGGCTTCAGAGTAGCGGGTTGTCGACCCGCTGTCTTCTCGCTGCTTGCAGCCTTCAACCTATACTCAAAAATCAAGACATCCCAGGTCAGGCTAGGTTCTACCCCACTTCCACAAGGTTCCTACGTATTGTGACGACACTGAGTATGCATGGACCCTACGACAGTCACAACCGGTGAAACCGGTGGGGATTGAACCGTTCCAACCTCCGGGGAAACCCCTGTAAACCTCAGATGAACGTTCAACGTCCCATGAGGCCCTTGCAGGTCAGGGGCGTTCAGCAAACGTTCAGCTAGCAATCGGTCATGCGTTCGAGGGGGTTCACCGGCCTTCGGGAGGTCCAAAACCCGTCACAGGCTGTCACTTACCGGCGGGTACCTCCGATTACTCTGGGCTCTGTGACATAGATCACACTGAGGGAGTGTGACGGGATCGCCGTTTGTCACACAGCTTGTATTAAGCCAAGGAGGGAGAGAGGAGCGAAGCTCCGAACGACCGACCGAAGAGACAAGAACTTAGTAATCAAGGGAGCCCCCCAAAGGGCTCCTACTAGATAGCTCTAGTTAGTTAAGGACCAGCCCTTAGAGGCTGGTCCTACTAGTTAGACGAGAGCCAGCCCTTACAGGCTGGCTCGTTTGGTTGAGGGAGGTGTGTTCGTTGCACAGAGCGCCAAAGCTCTGCGCCCGCTGCAACAACGTAGCGACGGGTGGCGCCTACTGCGACGACTGCCGCCCCAAGCCCTTCGCAGGCGCTCGTGAGCGCTGGAAGGCCAACCAGCCCGGCAACTGGGCAACCCTCCGCAAGAAGGTCATCCGCAGAGCCAAGGGTCTCTGCGAGATTGATGACTGCACCGAGCCCGGTACCGAGGTTGATCACATCAACCCGGTAGCCGAGCACGGCCTCTGGACGCTGGACAACCTCCGGCTGCTCTGCAAGATGCACAACCAGGACAAGGCCCAAGAGGAGGCTCGAAGAGGCCGAGAGAGATCAAGGAAGCTGAGGAAGACCCGATGACCGTTGGCGAGCTGCGCGAGGCCCTGGAGGGCCTGGACGACGACCTACCCGTCATGCTCGATGACCGAGACTACGGACTGGTCGACGTGGACTACGTCGATGCGACGCCCGCTGACTCCCCGGTAGTGATCTGCTGACTTCCTTCTTTCATAACTAGGGCCACGGTTCGAGCGTTCAGTCGGCAAGCCGGCCCCTGCCGGCAAGCTCCCGTGGCTCGGGGTCCCTCGTTCCTCCTCTCCCGGCGAGGGACCCCCTCCACTCTTGCTCAGCTCGCAGCGTGTGAGTCGGCTAGCTGAGCACATGCGTAGGCAGACACTGGCGAGTCGCCCTGGCTGTAAACCAGGCGCCCTTGGCTGTGCTGGTTCGACTCCAGCCCTGCGCACCATGCGTCGGTAGCTCAACTGGTAGAGCAGCGGGTTCCAACCCCGAAGGTTATGGGTTCAACTCCTGTCCGGCGTGCTGGTCTCCATGTGGACCCTCAATACACATGGCAAATAGTCGTACCATAAAGGTAATGGGTCCGCTTTGGAAGCGGGAATATGTGGGTTCGAATCCCCCCGACTATACGACGCCTTTATCGAGGAAGTGGAATCCGTAAGCTGATCACTTACGAGCGGCGAGGCGGCTGGGACATCTCCTTGGTGCACAAGGGAGTGAATGCCAGCGTGTAGATAAAGGCATATTTTCGCGGCGTAGCTCAGTGGTCAGAGCAGCGGGCTCATAACCCGACAGCCCCTGGTTCGAATCCAGGCGTCCGCGACTCTTGGACCTTTAGCTCAGCGGGAGAGCACCTGTCTTACAAACAGGAGTGCCCAGGTTCGAATCCTGGAGGGTCTACTGTGGCCGAAGTGTCAATGGTTTGCACATCAGGTTGTGATCCTGAAAGAGAGGGTTCAAATCCCTCCGGTCACCCCGCCCATCTAGTTCAACGGATAGAGCACGAGGCTACGAACCTCGGAATCCGGGTTCGAATCCTGGGATGGGTACCTAGGTCTGTTAGCTCAACGGTTAGAGCATCGGCTTGTCACGCCGAAGGTTGCCGGTTCGAATCCGGTACGGATCGCCGAAGCGCTGTGGCTGAATGGCGAAGGCAGCAGGCTGCAACCCTGCTATGTACGGGTTCAAATCCCGTCAGCGCTTCCATGTGTGCCTAGCTCCAATGGCAGAGCAACCGGTTGAAGCCCGGTGCGTCCAGGTTCGATCCCTGGGGTACACACACAAGCGGGAGGTGTCGGTTCGAATCCGGCCCTGCGGGTCTTACGACCCGGGATGGTGTCAATGGCAGCACGCCCGTGAGGGGTCCATAGCTTAATTGGATAAAGTAACCGGCTCTTACCCGGTGAGATCTAGGTTCGAATCCTAGTGGGCCTACGGGGCTCCTCCGCGATAGGCGGCGGCGCCCACCATTGACCATTAGCTTAGATAGGCAGAGCGCTGGACTGTTAATCCGGGAGGCGCAGGTTCGAGTCCTGCATGGTCAGCTTTCCTCACTTAGCCCAATCTGGTAGAGGCGGCAGGCTTAGACCCTGCGCGTTGGGGGTTCGAATCCCTCAGTGAGGACTTCGGGATCTTAGCTCAATTTGGCAGAGCGCCGGCCTTGCAAGCCGGAGGTACAGGGTTCGAAACCCTGAGGTTCCACTTGGTCATTAGCTTAGTGGTGAAAGCACTCGTCTGATACGCGAGAGATCGTGGGTTCAACTCCCACATGGCCAACTTCGGGAAGACGTACGTCTTCCTCTATGGAAAGTGACATCGCAGTCGGTTGCGGTCCCCGTCTCGAAAACGGGTGGATGTTACGGCATTGGGGTTCAACTCCTCCGCTTTCCGCACGAGGCCCAGGCGGTACCTGAGACGTCAAGGTACGGGGGAGGAAAAACCCGCCACATGCCCTGTTAGCTCAATGGCTTAGAGCTACTGCCTTGTAAGCAGAGGATGTGGGTTCGATTCCTACACGGGGCTCTCTGGAGGATTCGTCAAGTGGTATGGCAGCGCGTTGCTAGCGCGTCGCGGGTGAAACCGTCCGGGGTTCGAATCCCTGATCCTCCGCCCATCGGCTAGTAGCTCAATGGACAGAGCGTCGCTCTCCTAAAGCGCAAGGTGCAGGTTCAAGTCCTGCCTGGCCGACTCAAGCCTCATTGGTCCAAAGGCAACGACTTCTGACTTCCACTCAGAAAATGCCGGTTCGAGTCCGGCATGAGGCTCCCATTCCAGGATCGTCTAACGGTAGGACGCCCGGCTCTGAACCGGATAATTGAGGTTCGAATCCTTGTCCTGGAGCGCATGGCCCCGTGGACTAACGGGAGGTCACGAGACTCTCAATCTCGGGGAGCGGGTTCGATTCCCGCCGGGGCTACTTACTTCTTTCATCTAGGACACAGGGGAGGTGTCGCATGGCGGGACCAGGGCGTATACCCAAGGACCCAGAGACCAGGGTTCGCCGCAACAAGGTGGACACCTCGCACCTGGAGGAGTACGCCGGCCCGATCGACCGGCGCCTGACCAAGCTTCCGAACCGCAGCTCGTTCTCCGCTGAGACCCAGCTCTACTTCGACGTCTGGGCGGACAGCGAGCAGGCGCAGTGGTTCATGCCTACCGACTGGCTGACGCTCCGCCGCATGGCGCGGCTGCACGAGAAGTTCATCCAGACCGGGTCCCACTTCGTCGCAGCCGAGCTGCGGCAGTGCGAGAGCCTCCTCGGCGCCACGATCGGCGACCGGATGCGGCTGAAGGTGGCTGCCCTCAAGGACCAGCAGAAGAAGGACAAGGAAGCAGGCCCGCCCACCATCGAGGCGGACCTTGAACTGTACGCGGAGCTGAACGACGACTAGGAGGTGAGCTGGTGGCGTACAACCCGGATTGGGATGCGCAGACCGGCAACCTCCCCAAGGGTGTGCCGACGCCTTACGAGACGCTCGGATACACGATCCTCCGCTGGTGTGAGACGTACATCGTCCAGCCGGACGGCGAGAACGCCGGCCAGCCCTGGAAGTTCACCCCCGAACAGAAGCGCTACATCCTGTGGGCCTACAGCATCGACAAGAACGGTCGCTGGAGGTACCAGAAGGTCTCCCTTCGCCGCTCGAAGGGCTGGGGTAAGACTCCCCTGCTGGCAGCCCTGGCCATCATCGAGTTCATCGGCCCCTGCCGCTTCGGGGGTTGGGCTGAGGACGGCACACCGATCGCCGTCCCCGTGCAGCTCCCCCTCGTCCAGATCGCTGCCGTGTCCCTGGAGCAGACCGCGAACACGCGGGACATGATCCGAGGGATGCTCTCGGAGAGCCCGGCCGAGGAGATCTACAACCTCGAAATCGGCAAGGAGCGAATCCAGTTCCGGGACGGTAAGCCGGGTCGGATCGAGCCGGTTGCGTCCAGCTCTCGCGGCCTGGAGGGCGCTCGCCCGACCTTCGTAATTTGCGACGAGACGCATCACTGGATTGTCAGCAACGGCGGAATCTACGTCTACGAGACTCTTCAGCGAAACGTCGACAAGACGATGCGCGCCGGCTCGCGCCTCATGCAGACCACCAATGCTTTTAATCCCAATGAGGATTCGGTTGCCCAGCGCACATATGACTCGTTCATGGCTGGCACTGGGAAGCTGCTCTACGACTGCCGTGAAGGCCAGCCGGTAGAGGACCTCAACGACCGCGACGCCGTGTATGCGGCGCTCAAGGAAGCCTACGGAGACTCGTACTGGGCTCCGATTGAAGGGCTTGTCGATCTGGCGACGGACCCCCTCACACCTAATGCGGTGTTCTGGCGCTTCTATCTCAACCAGATCGCGGAGAGTGCCGACAACTGGATCAACAAGTACGACTGGGAAGACGTCCTGTCTCTTGACGATCCGATCATGCCTGGCGACCAGATCGCAATTGGCTTCGATGGCAGCCTCCGATCAGACTCCACAGCGATTGTGGGCGCCCGCCTGCGGGACGGAAAGCTGTTCCTGATCCACCTCCAGGAGAAGCCGGATCATGACGACGACTGGCAGGTCAACACGTTCCTCGTGGACAAGGCGATGCGTCAGGCCGTCGAGACCTACAAGGTCGAATGGATCTGCGTCGACCCCTCGTACTGGCAGAACCTGGTCGGAATCTGGGCCCTCGACTTCAAGGAGAGGGACAGGGATGGGCGAGACATCGTCTTCGAGTTCCCACCCCAGCAGCGCAAGAAGATGGTTGCCGCTGTCGAGCGTTTCCACACTGCCGTGGTTCTCGCGCAAGAGATCTGCCACGACGGCAATAGCGACCTGACGCGCCACATCATCAACACGGTTACCTACGAGGTTCCGCAGGGTTTGCTCATCACCAAGGAAAATCCGAACAGCAAGAAGAAAATCGATGCCGCAATGGCGGCGGTCCTCGCCTATGAGGCTCGTGGTCTCGCCATTGAGGACGGACGCATGAAGGTCCGTCGCAAGGCCCGAATGCGAACTTACTGATAGTAGATAGCGAGTAGAGAAAGGAGGTTAGTCATTCGTACGAAGCCGCAGTCACCACTTGAGTGGATTGACTACATGTCCGGCAACTTGCATGTGCAGGCTGCCAAGGGCCGCAAGTACACCGAGTACTACGACTCGGAGAACACCGTCCTTTCCTACGCTCAGGAGAAGTTCCGCGAGATCTTCGGGGATATGTTCCGAGGCTATCGGGACAACTTCGCGCCTCTGATTGTCGACTCCATCTCGGAGCGCCTGACCGTCAAGGGCTTCCGCATGGGTGGCGAGGAGAAGGCCGACCAGGACGCCCTCAACATCTGGCAGAAGAACTACCTCGACGCTGACTCCAACGCGGCGATGATCGACGCGATGGTCCAGGGCTCGGCCTACCTGATCGTCTGGGGTGACGACGACGACGAGCCTGTCATCACACCCGAGTCCGCCAACGAGGTCATCGTCCAGTACGCACCTGGGAGCCGCCGCCTCATCGAGGCCGGCTACCGCGAGTTCCAGGACGACTGGGGAGAGATCCACTCGACCCTGTGGCTACCTGACGGCGTTTACACGTCCATCAAGGGCTCCAACGACTGGAGCGATCCCGAGCGCACACCCAACCCGCTCGGTGTGGTCCCGATCGTCCCTCTGCTGAACCGCAAGCGGCTGAAGCAGCAGCCTTTCTCTGAGCTGGCGGCGATCCTGCCTGTGCAGGACGCCATCAACAAGGTTTCCGCTGACGCGATTGTCGCGTCCGAGTTCGCGGCCTTCCCGCAGAGGATCATCACCGGGCTTGAGCCTTTCGAGGACAGCGACGAGGAGCGTCAGGCGATGCTCCGCGCCTACGTCGACCGAATTCTCACCTTCGACGGAGAGAATGTCGGCACGGATCAGTTCGCTGCTGCTGATCTCGGTAATTATGTCAAGCTCATTGACATGCTCGTCCAGCACATGGCGAGTCAGTCCCGAGTGCCGTTTCATTACTTCCTGCTGAATGGCGGTCAGGCTCCTTCTGGTGAGTCGATTACTGCCGCCGAGGCGGGCCTTGTGGCTAAGGCTCGCGAGCGAATGCTTCATTTCGGTGAGTCCTGGGAGCAGGCTATGCGTCTTGCTTTCCGGGTGATGGATGACCCTCGTGCCGAGGCGTGGGACGCCGAGGTCATTTGGGGTGATCCTGAGCACCGCCAGAGGGCGACACTCATTGACGCCCTTGGCAAGGAAAAGGAAATGCTGGATGTTCCGAAGCGTCAGCTTTGGGAGGAGGCGGGTTACTCGCCGCAGCAGATCGAGCGATTCACAGAGATGAAGGAAGATGAACTCAAGCAGGAAGCCGAGTGGCGCGACAAGTACGGCCCGCCGGAAGACGAAGTCCAGCAAGGCGGACAAGGCGCAGGCTCAGGAAAGCCAGCAGCCAACGCCACCACTGAGCGACAGAAGGCTAAGGCGAGCAAGTAGGCACGCCCGCTAACCAAACGCTTCACCCCTCACTACCTACGAAGACCCAATGGCGAGATGCCGGGTCTTCTTTTTTATTCCGAGATGGAGATCCTATGAGTGAGCAGTCGACCGAGCAGACGCAGGTTGAGACTGAGCCGGTAACCGAGGAGCCGAAGGGTCCACAGACCCTGGAGGAGGCTCTTGCGCAGATTGCCGAGCTGGAGAGCAAGGCAGAGAAGTACAAGTCCCTCGCCCGCAAGGAAGAGGAGAAGAAGAAGGAGAACTGGGACAAGCTTCAGGAGCTGGAGAAGGCCAACCTTTCCGAGACGGAACTGGCCATTCGAGAGGCTGAGGAGCGTGGCCGTACCGCCGCGATGGCTGAGTACGAGAACCAGCTCAAGCACACGAAGCTTGCCGCCGCTGCCGCTAAGGCCGGCGTCCCCGATGAGGTTCTGGGTCTCCTGGACCCGAGCAAGGTCTTCACCCCTGAGGGTGAGCCGAACCTCGACCTTCTGACTTCCCTTTCGGGCAAGCAGCGCAAGTTTGAGAAGAGTGCGGCTGATCTGAATATCGGCGCACAGAGCAATGCGAACGCCGGACAGCTCACTCGCAAGGATCTCACTGGCATGACTGCCGCACAGATCATGAAGGCCCGTGAAGAGGGCCGTCTCGATGCGCTCATGAAGGGACAGCTCAACTAACCCCAGACCCCTTTGCAGGGCTCCACGAAACATCGTGGGGCCCTTTTTGTATGCGCTAAAGGAGAACCCACATGGCCGAGGCGTTTGCTAACGGCACTTTCAAGGACAGCAAGGTCGGGCACCCGCTTCAGGGTACTGACAACCTGTTCATTCCGGAGCTGTGGACTGCGCAGCTTCTTCAGGACCTTGAGGCTTCCCTGATTCTGGGATCGTCGCTGGTCACCAACCGCAACTATGAGGGCGAGTTCCGCCGTAACGGCGACGTGCTTCACATCCCTCACTTCCTCGACACCGTGAGGGACTTCGGAACCAAGAAGGCGTACGACGCTTTCGCGGCCGGGGAGATGGACCACGCCGAGCTTGAGTACATCAAGCTCACTGTTCAGAAGGGCAGCTCGTTCCGTTTCGAGACTGACAGCCTTCACCAGCTTCAGACTCAGGCCGGAATTGACCTGATGAGCAACCTGGTTCGCCAGCGTGCCCGGGTGACTGCTCAGGCGATTGACTCGCTGGTTGCGCAGACCATCACGGCTGCGATTCAGGGCAAGGACCTCAACTCCACCACAAGCAAGACGGTCCCGACGACTCTGGCTGCGTTCAACGCGCTGACTGACCTTCACGGCTCGGTCACGCAGCTTCCGGTACCGGCTGCGAACGGTGTCTACAACACCGTTGTGGACATGGTCACTGAGCTGGACAATGTCTCGGCTCCGCTGGACCGTTACCTGATCATCGCGCCTTCGGTGCGGGCGAACCTTCTGAAGGACCCGAACTTCACGGACGCCTCCAACTGGGGTGGAACTCCAGTGATGCCGACTGGCTCCATCGGAGTCATTCTCGGCGTTCCGGTGTACGTGTCGAACATCCTCGCCAACACTTCGGCCTCCTCGGGCAAGAAGCTGGTGAAGGGTAACCACACTGGCGCCAAGAACATCTCCATGCTGATGGGCTCGATCAACGCGGTTTCGCTGGTCATGCCTCACGCGGAGATGGCTGCGTACAACCCCGAGGACGGCTTCACCTCCGCTGTGAAGTCGCGTCTGATCTACGACGCGAAGGTCATCCGACCTGAGCAGCTCGTGGTTGCGGGTGACTACGCGAAGCCGACTGCCTGATCTGATGTTTGAGAGGGGCCCTTCGGGGCCCCTTTCTTTTGGAGGCCCTTGTGCTTATCACTGCTGACGAGGTCTCCGTCCAGACGGGCCAGACCTACACCGGAACTGACCTAGACAAGGTCAATTCCTTCATCCAGAACATCTCCGATGCGATCGAGGTGTACTGCCGACGCACCTTCTCGGACCCTGTCCCTGGTGCCATCAAGGCGGTTGCTCTCCTGGAGGTTCGCCGGCTGCTGAACAGCGAGCCCGGTGTTGCCAACGAGAAGATCGCCGACCTGTCTACTGGCTACGCCTACGGCGGTGGCGCTGTGCTGCTGTCCAACTCGGCGAAGTCAGACCTTCGGGCGTACCTGCGCTGGAAGCGACCAGGTGTCGGGTCCATCCGGGTGTTCAGCCCCTACTACGTGTCGATCCTCCAGGCGCCAACCGTCTCGGCCCCGGTCGAGGCGACCGGTCCTGACGACATCGTGATCTCGGGTCGAACATGCAAGGAGGGCCTGGTCCAGGTCCAGTACAGCGTGGATGGCATCCAGTGGGATGACGTCGTTTACACGCAGTCCTCGGACATCAGTGACGGCGAAGCTCCGTACTGGCAGGCCATCTACCCGGCCCCGGCTACGTCGGGGGTTTACCGTTGGAGGGCGCGCCTCAACTACGACGGCGATGTCTCCAGGTGGTCGCTGGCTGTCTCTACTACCTACACGGCGGTGTGAGATGGCGATCCTTGACAAGGCCAACGAGGAGGTCAGGGCGTACCCCATCAGGTACGCCGATGACGGCTACGGCGGAACGTACCCCACCCATCTAGACGAGACCGGTACTCCGCTCACACCCACGATCTTCAAGGCGTTCATCCTGCCAGTCGGCTTTGCCGGCGCGGGATGGGCGATCGACTCCCGCATCACTGCCCAGGGCTGGGCTGACGTCAACCGCGTCCGTCTGATCTTCAAGCCGATCAACGGCCAGGTCCCCACTGACAAGTGGGGCCGGCTGGAGTTCCGGGGTTCGGAGTGGACGGTGCAGGAGGACCCTCGGATCTTCCGAGGCTTCCGGCGTTCCCAGGACTACGTGACCATGACGGCCGAGCTGCTGGGGGGCGCGTGATGGCCTACGTAAGAAACAACCTGAACGAAGTCATCGCCGAGCTGCCCGGGGTCCAGGCCCGTGTGAGCAAGCAAGCACACCTGCTGGAGTTCCGGATCAAGAACCTGATCCGTCCGCACAGCAGGACGGGCTATCTGGTCTCGTCCGTTGGCGTCGAGCGCGCCAACTCGAAGGACTACTGGGTGTACGTCGGGGCGCGGTACGCGGCCCCCGTGAACTTCGGCTTCACCCACAACTGGACCAAGGAACGCATCGAGGGGCTGCACTTCATTAAGGGGGCTGTGTATGGCTGATCTGCCGAAGCTCCCAGACTCTGAGGCGCTGGCGCTTGACCTCCTGAACTTCTATCTCCCCGGTGAGGCGACCTTCACGGTCACTGCTCCGAACGATTGGAGCAAGGCCATGCCGATCGTCTGGGTGGTGAACGTTGGTGGCAGCACGATCAATCACCGAGTGGATCACGCGGTTCTCTCGGTGTCTACGGTCGCATCGCATCGGAAGGTGGCTTCCGTTCTAGCGCGTCGAGTCCAGTCCGCTTTCTTCCAGGCTCGCAAGGACAACTTCTTCTCGGACAATGGCGTCCTGTCTGAATTCGAGACGATTAAGGGTCCTCAGCTCGACCGCGACGGTCTGACCGGCAAGCATCCGGACTCGTTCAACTTCGACGCGACTTACGACGTCTGGGCCCGAGCCCGAGACTGACCCATCTTTCTTCTTTCTGAGCCCTGCCATCGGCGGGGCTTTCTCTTTTGCTAGGAGGCCCTAATGACAGACGCCCCCGTGCTACCGAGCACTGGGTATGTGTACGTCGCCCCCGTTGGCACTGCGATGCCTACTCTGCCGATTGCCAACCCGAAGGTACCTGGTACGGGCTGGACTTCGATTGGTAACACGTCGCTTGAGAACGGCATCAGCCGTGAGGTCGACGGTGACGACCCTGAGGTTCTCGGGTCGTGGCAGAACCCGGCCCTGCGCACTACACGCCCGGTGAAGACCCGAAGCGTGTCGCTCAACCTCATGGACTTCACCGTCGATGCCTATTCGCTGTACTACGGCGGAGGTGTCGTTGTCGGACCGGACGGCGTGACGCCGGCCACTGAGACCGACACCGTGAAGGCGTTCCAGATCCCTGCGAGTTCTGTTCCGCAGGAAAAGGCGCTGCTGATCATCGCGGTTGATGGCGAGTACCAGGTTGTCGAGCACTACGGCATGGCGTCCATCACGGGTGCTGACGCGATCGAGTACGACCCGACCGCGCTGGCTGAGATCCCGGTGACTGCGACCACGCTGAGCGCTGATGGCACTGACTACACCGGAACCATTTCGGAGCGGCTGAAGTACACCGCCTGATCTGACCCCACTACGACCCTCGGTCCCTGCTTGCAGATGGCAGGGACCGAGGGTTTTTTCGTCCATCTGCACATCTGCGTTGAGAGGAAAGGTAAGCCGAGATGGCTACTCTAAGCTTTGCTGATCTGAAGGCGAAGGCCGAGGAGACACAGAAGGAAAACGGCCTGGTCTTCATTGCGAAGGACGGTAAGGAGATCCTCCTTCGCCCACTACTTCACCTGTCCAAGACTGAGCTGAAGAACGCTCTGGCTCACGTGAAGGTTATCGAGAACGAGGACTTCGACTTCGAGGTCCGCCTGGATGCAATCGACCAGATCCTCGTTGTTGCTGCGGACCGCAAGGACGCGATGAAGAAGTCCCTTGCGGATCTACCGACCGAGTCCCGCATGGAGATCTTCTCTGCGTGGATGGAGGCGGCTCAGGGCCCGGAAGCATCAAGCTCCACGAGCTGATTGAGAAGCACGGCGGGGAGATCTACGCGGATCTCCTCGCCCGCTACGGGGTGGACATTCACGGGATCTTCGACGGATCTCTTCCCCCTAAGCACGCTCTCGCGCTCGTGGAGGCACTTCCACTTGACTCCGCGACGGTTCTTGCAATGCGGGGTGGCCCCGATTTCTACGGCTGGGACAGGCACGCATACCTGATCGCTGACCTGATCGACGCTGTTCTTCACCTTCACCACGTGACGGTGGCAGCCAATTCTAAGAACCCGAAGAAGGTTCCCGAACCTGACCCGTATCCGCGTCCAAAGCAAAAGGCGGCCAGGGAGCCAGACATTCTCCTCCGGAAGCTGCGTGGAGAAAACGTCAAGACAAACACGGGGGTCGGGCCAGGATCACTGATCCCGCTTCCGCCTCCTAAGCGATAAAGGAGGTGAAGGCATGACCGGTGGTGCCGGCGGGCACGAAGTCGAGCGGATTGCCGTCAAGGTCGTCCCAGATACCGGCGGATTCAAGGAGAAGCTGAAGGCTTTCCTTGAAGAGGTCGAGGCCGGTTCCAAGGTCGAGGTTGAGGTCGAGCTGAAGGGCGAGGCCGAGGCTAAGGCCAAGCTTGCGGAGCTGGGCAAGAACCTAACGGCGACTATCAAGGTCGAGCTGGAGAACCTCGCCGAGGTGCGAGGCCAGCTAGCGAACCTGGCCAGGCAGCGCACGCTGCACCTGGACGTCGATATCGACACCAGTTTCGCCAAGGCCAAGCTCGATGAGATTTCCCGCAACAAGGGGCTTTCAATCCAGGTTGACCTGGACCTTCAGAAGGCCCGCATTGAACTGGCCGTGTTCCTGCGTCCTCGGACGCTGACTGTCCACATTGATGTCGATCAGAACGCCTTCCGGCAGCTTCGGCTTCACCTGGCTCAGATGTCCATGCTTTCGCAGGGCATCGCTCGGCGATTTCAGGATATGGGCCGGACAGGGCAGATGGCTTTCCGGCAGGTGAGTGGAGCTGCCGGTCAGGCTACATCCATCTTCGGTAGTTTCCGAGCTGCCATTCTGCCAGTTCTGGTTGTCGCGGTCGGCCTTCTGGTCGCTGCGCTAGCAGGACTGATCATCGCCCTAGTCGCCGTTGTCGGCGGCATCCTTGCTGCCCTTCCACCGCTGGCATTTCTGGCTGCTGGACTGGTTTACGCCTTCAAGTCGGGCGATAAGCAGGCCAAGAGTTTCCGAAAGAGCCTCGGTGGAATCGCCAAGACCGCCAAGAGCGTGCTTGGTGCCGCAGTTCAGCCGATGATGCGGGAGTTCCAGAAGCAGATTCCGCTCGTTCAGTCGTGGGTCGCACATCTGCGAGGACCTCTGAAGACGGCTTTCAAGGAATCCTCGAAGTACATCGACGGATTCTCGTCCACGGTGATGGCATTCACTGACAACCTCCTAAAGGGCATCAATGATGCCCTGAAGGACCCGAACCTTCAGTACGCGGTTGCTGGCTTCCAGAACCTGATCGCCGATATCGGAACGGCGCTAGGCGAGTTCTTCAAGACTCTGGCGAGTGGCGGCTTTGAGTACGGCGAGACCCTGAACGCTCTAGGCGATTCGCTCATCAAGCTGCTCCCTGCGCTAGCGCGACTGGCGAACGCTTTTGCCACCGTCTCCCCCGGCATCATCGACGCCCTTACCGAAGCGCTGCTTTACCTGTTCGAAGTGCTTGGCAACCAGGGCAACCTGAAGGCCATTGCCGACGCAGCGAAGCTGTCGTTCTTCGTCATTGTCGGACTGCTCCAGGGGATCGTTCTAGCGGTTCGTTTCCAGATGCATCTCTGGAATTCGATGTGGGCCCTCCTTTCTGGCCTGGCCAGCAAGATCAAGAGTCTTTGGAACAGCCTGGTCAACTGGCTGAAGTCCAAGTGGAATGGGCTCGGCTCGTTCCTAACGGGGCGGACTTCGGGAATGTCGGCCTCGGTGAACGGAAGTTTCGCCGGAATGGTCAGCGGAATCGTTGGCAAGATCTCCAGCCTGGTCGGCAGGATCTCGTCTTTCTGGTCGCGAATCACTGGACGCACAAGTTCCGGGGCGAACTCGACTAGGGCGGCTGCTATTGGTCCTTTCGGAGGAATGGCCTCAGCCATTTCCGGGATCATGAGCCAGATCGTCGGAATCGTATCGTCCGCGTGGGCGCGCATTTCCGGAATCGTCTCCAGCATTGCTGGTGCCGTTGGTCGGGCCCGCAGTCTCGTAAATGGCCTAAGTGGTCTTGCCGGCAAGGTCAGCCCGTTCAATCTGTTCTCGGCTCCGGTCGAGGGGGACGGCGCGACGCCTTCGACCTTCAGCTTCGACCTTAAGCCACCGACCGAGCCCATGTTCTCGACTTTCAGTGGCCTGGATTCCCTCAGCAACAGCGTGGACGGCATGGCCCACGTCGACCGCAATCTGCGCCGGAAGTACCAGGGCTTCGAGGACCGACGCAGCGAATACAACTCCGGTCGCGACGCTGCTCAGAACGTCTACAACGTCGAGGTCAATGCTGCCCCGACGATTCCCACCGAAAAGACCATTGTCAAGGCGCTGAAGTACGCGGACGCGCTTTACGCACCAGCCTAAGGAGTTCTTGTGGACTACGCCCCAATGGTCACCCTGGAAGGGGTGGACGGCAGCCAGTTCGCCCTTTCCGCCAAGGGTGGCACGGGGAACATTTGGCTGAACAAGGGAGCCACCGGTCTGGACATGCCCGAGTGGGACGTGCAGACAGCCGAGTACCCGGTCCTGGACGGCGAGTACCCCATCGCCGTCCGGGGCCTGGCCCGAGAGATCTTTCTTCCCCTGACGGTGTGGGGTGACTCCCGCCCCCAGATGGTGGCCAACAAGCGCCGGCTGATCCGCGCACTGCCCCCCAACCGGATGTTCGCCAGGATGGCGAAGCTCATCGTCGCCGAGGCCGACGAGAGCGGGAACTACGAGCCTCAGCGCGAGATCGAGGTGTACTACGCCGATGGCCTCCAGGGCGACGAGGGCTCCGACAACGGACTGAGCTGGGGCAAGTACGGCCTGGTCCTGCGTGCCCCTGACCCGTTCTTCCGAGACCGGGCCGACACGGTCATCTCCTTCGCCAAGACACCTACCGCCCCGAAGCCGTTCTTCCCGCCCAAGGGTGAGGCTTTCGTCTCCAAGGACGGGCTAACCGGAGGCTTCAAGCTCTCCTCTGATCCCGTCTTCTCTCCCGAAATGACGATCCACAACCCCGGAGAGATCAGCGTCTTTCCGACGTGGAAGATCGTCGGGCCCCTGGAGGGGCCTTTCAATCTTGTCCGCGAGGCCACCAGCTATAGCCCGCAGGGTGTTCTGGTCGTCAACTCCATGTCGCTCGCCGTTGGCGAGTTCGTCACCATTGTCACCACCCCAGGCAAGGTAAAGGTCACCGCCTCCAACTCGTCTGCTGGCTGGTCGAACCTGACGACGAATCCTCAGTTTTGGGCACTGGACCCTGGCGATAACCAGGTGTCCATCCAGGGCCTTAATCCCGGACAAGAGCCTTCGTTCATGTCTGCCTCTTTCCGAGTCAAGTACCTGGGGATCTGATGAACCTTCCTATGCGCATCTACGTCAGGGATCGCCCTGACACTGCTACTGCCCGAATGCCGCTGCTGGGCGAGGTCGATGTCTATGAGTCTTTCGAGGCCATCATCCGCCTCAACGCTGTCGGCACCTGGTCTCTGGACATCCCGGCCAGCTCGCCATCGGCGACGCTGATCAAGCCGGGTCGGGGCGTCGTCATCTACACCGAGGACGAGCCGTACCTGCCTGTCATGTCGGGGCCCATCCGAAAGATCCAGGTCACCTGGTCCAAGGACGAAGCAGGCAAGGGCACCATCGGGGTGACCGGTGTTTGCGACAACTCGATCCTTGAGACCCGTGTGGGTCGCGCGACCCCGCGCCGGCCCCTGGCCTACGAGGGTGCGGGCGCAAACGCCAGTGACCTCGCCCTGGACTGGGCGCCAACCGTGTTCGACGCCAACGGCAACGCCCGTGCACCTCTGAACTCGGCTGAGTTCATTTGGGCCCTGGTCCACGAGAACTTTGTTCTTTCCACCATCACAGGTGACGTCGATGTGAGCCGAAGGGTTCAGAACTTCCACGTCCCCAAGAACTGCCCTGCGGCTTACTCGGCCTATCCAGCCGACACTCTGTGGAAGGGCTTCCCCATCCACATGTCGAGCATCGCCGAGACGGTGTTCGCTCTCGCCGATCTCGCCGGGTACCGAATCCAGTGCCGCTGGCAGCCAACCCCGCCTTCCGTGCAGGCCGCCGGCACGCAGGAGGGCCTGTACCTCAACATTCTGCGCGTCGCCGACCGGAGCAACACGGTGGTGTTCGGCAGGGATGCCGGCAACCTGACCGGCTACACGCTGACCAGCTCGGCCCCGGATGCGACCCGCCTGTACCTGGGCGGCAAGACGACCGAAGGCAACCGTCGCTTCTACACCTACAGGAAGAATGATCTATTCGACCCTGCGGGGTGGAAGGACTGGGACTCCAAGGACAGCCGGGGCAACCGGCTGACCCCTGCGGAGTGGAGCGACCCGTGGGGCCGGCAGGCCATCGAGCAGGAATGGAACGTCAGCACCGAGCGGTATGTGGATGCACGGGACGCTGACTGGGCTTTCCAGCCTGACCCGTACTGGCGGTACGAGGCGCAGCCACCTGTACCCGGTTCTGCGGTCCTCACCGAGCTGGACAACCAGGCACTCCAGTTCCTTGTGGAGAACGGGCCCACAGGCGCGTTCACGCTGACCACGGTCAACACTCCGGACTGCCGGTACGGCAGGCATTACGACGTCGGCGACGACGTCCGGGTCCTTCTCGGCGACACCCAGTTCCTCCCCGAGAGCCTGTACGACTCGGACGGGATTATCCGTGAGCAGGTGCAGGAGGTTCGGATCGCCTCCTCGGCGGACGAGCCGTGGAACGTGTACCCAACGGTCGGCACACCCGACTCCAGCGAGACGCCCTGGTTCTACAAGCAGCTCGCCCGCGTTCGCCGTCGTGTCGAGCGCCTTGCGTCTCGTGAGGAAGCCGAGCCCCTGGACGGGCCTGTCCCTGACGCGCCGACTCTGGCGATCGTCACGGACTTCTGGGATGGCGGCGTGTCTGGCGACACGTGGAGCGTCACTCACCGGCCCCTAGCCGGCGAGAAGTACCAGATGCGGATCACGATCCCTACCGCCGACCCTAACGACCCTCGTTTCGTCACGACGAGCAATAGCGAGCCCACCCTTCAGTGGTCCTCGGACGGCAAGACGTGGAACAACATCCCTTCCTCGTCGGTGAAGGTTTCCGTGCAGAACTTCAACTCCTGGTACTTCACGCACACCTTCAGCGCGATCAACGAGACCCGCTTCTACCGGGCTCGCCTCACTCACGATGGTGTGGCGTCGCCTTGGGCGGATTCCGTGCCGAAGCTGACGGCTTCGCCCACTTCACTCAACACGAGTGGATCGGTGTCCCTGAACGCGCCTAGCGGCACGTACCGCAGGTACACCCGGTTCAACCTGACCGGCGCTGACACCACCTACGGCGAACTGGAAGTCCAGTACCTCAATGGTGGGACTTGGACGGCGGTTCGGACCCTTCCGACGTTCTTCGAGACGTCGTGGTCGATTCCGTTCGAGGTTCCGCTTTCCACATCGTTTTCCCTCCGCGTTGTCTCGCGGAACAAGTACCTAACCGGAACGGTCGTTGCCGTTTCCAACACCGTCACTGTCAACGTTGCATCTTAGAAAGGAGACCCCGCGTGGCTGATTTCAGCGAGACCGAGCGCTTCTATCCGTTCTCGGAAGGTCCCGGCGAGTTCGTCACTGAAGAGGACTGGGCCGTGATGGCGGAGGGGTTCCAGGATGACGGTGTGTACGGTCACCCTGGGACTTCTGATCTCACTATTGAGCCCGGCCCCGAGCCGGGAACCATTCGGGTCAACATTGGTGACGCGCAGCTTGGTGGCTACCACTACCGGCTGACCGCACCGAGGCTAATCGACACGGTTGCGAACGCTAACACGGTGGCTCGCGCGGACCTGGTGGTTCTTCAGCTCGACCGGACTGCACGCACCATCACCCCGACCCTGCTGCCTGGCACGAGTCTTGCGGAGATCGGCGCTGACCGGTGCCCGATCGGGCTGTGGACGCAGCCACCGGCTAGCCAGGTCACTGCCGAGAACTGGGGTACAGCGGCGGACGCTCGTTGGTTCATCGGTGCCCGCGTACGCCCCTTCATCCCTGCGGCTGTTCCACCGGCAGTGCCGGGCGGGATCATCCACAACCCCCGGGAAGAGGGGACCGGCTCGGTCTACCTTGGCAAGCTTGACGACAACGGTCAGCCCTACTGGGCGCAGTGGTATCCGATCGCTTCCGAGCGAATGGAAAGCTTCGAGGTCATCTCCCGCAGTGACCAGTCCACCAGCTCAACGAGCTGGCAGGTGGGCAGTGTGGCAGTGTCCAGCACCTTTGTTGCACCGCCTAGTGGCAACATTGCGGTCACGGTGTTCACCCAGTCCGAGGCTGAGTCCCCCGCTTACTCCTCGATGTCCTTCGAGATTCGAGAGAACAACGCAACAGGGGCAGTGTTCCTGGCCGCGTCTGACGAGTGGGCTGCTGGCAGCCAGGACCAGTACTGGGCGGGTTCGTCCCGCCGGAAGCTGGTCGTTGGCCTGACCCCGGGTGCGACTTACTTCATTCGCACGATGCACCGGTCGAGCACGTCCGGCAGGACGGCCTCGTTCTTCTTCAGGTCCCTGCTGGTTGAGCCCGTTTACACGGAGGTTGCCCCTGGCACGCCCCCGGAGGGCGGGCTTGGTGTTGATCCTTCGACGGTTGTCCTGACGGCTGGTGGCAGCACGATCCGTGTCCCGGACGGCAACACCGCTACGCAGGCCATGAGTATCCGTATCCCGGCCGGGGATCGTTCGACGGCCCCGGACACGTTCGGGGTTTACTACAACACCGGATCGGATGTCGCTCCGAACTGGCAGCGCACGGGCTACTTCAACGAGTACGGAGAGTTCAGGGTCATTCCTTCGGCTCCGTCCCGGACTCCGCTTCGGATCAAGGGTGTGTCTGGTCAGACGGCCAACCTGTTCGAGGCTACGGACCTGGACAACGTCGCCCTGGCCGGCGTGAAGCCAACTGGTGAGGTGTTCGCCCCGAACGTGGGCAACGCCAAGGTGAGTGCCGGCCCCGAGCCGAGCGGCTCGCGGCCTGGCGATATCTGGGTCGACCTGACTCAGTCTCCGCCGGTCGTGAACGTCCGGGTCTCCGGCGGCTGGTCGCCGATCACGGGTGGGTCGGTCGATCCCGATCCGCCTGCGGCTGCTCCTGGGTACGTGGACATGCAGAAGGCGTACTTCAACGACGTTGCTGCCTCTGTGCCGCTACCTGCCGGTGAGACGATCGTGGCTTGCCTCGCCTGGAACACTGCGGAGGCTCCTTCGGTGCCTCTGGGCTGGACGATGGTGGACGAGATTGTTGGGTCCAACCAGTCCCGGGCGGCCGTTTACACGGCCCCTGCCGGGGTGGGCTCGACAACCTTCGGGTGGACGGCGACGACCAAGATCTCTGTGGTTGCCCTCGGCTACTCGGCCTCGGTTGTCACCGCGCACGACAAGCTTTCGGAGACTGCGGCGGACACGTCGCACACTGCTCCAGCTCTGAACGTGACCACGGTTCCCGCCACACTGGTCCGGTTCTACTGGGACAAGGTCTCCAGCCCGACATCGTTCACTGCGGACGACACTGCCGCCTCGACTCGCGGCGTGCAGCTCGGTACCGGTGGCGGTGCCCCGTCTGTCCTTGCGACGGACCAGGGGGTCACCTCGGCCGGCACTGTTCCGGCGGCGAACGCCACTACGGGTGGCGCCTCCGGACAGGCGGGCGGATTCTCGCTCGCTCTGAAGGCTGCCTGACATCTCTTCATTGAAAGGCCCCGCTTCGGCGGGGCCTTTCTCATATCTAAAGGCTCCCGATGACTGAACGACAGAATTCCGAGGGCGGGGTCTTTGTCAGCACCGAGAAGATCTACGACCTGCTTCGCCAGTCCATTGACCAGACGAACGAGCGGATGACTGAGATCCGCTCCGATATCCGCTCGATGGCTGAGCAGACGAACGAGAACAAGTCCGAGATCCGGGATATGAGCGGCCGGGTTCGGACCCTCGAAGACAAGCTCAACAAGCTGCCGTGGACGAACCTCACGGCGATTCTCGCCGCTGCGGGCAGCCTGATCCTCGGCTACCTCAAGATCACCGGCAACTAAGGAGATCCCATGGGGAGTGTTGACGCCTTCATTGAGGAGGCTCTATCCCACAACAACTACCTGGAGACCCCGGTCAACCGGACCATGTTCGGTCAGTGGTACGGCTGGAATGGTGTGGCCTGGTGTCACATCTTTGTTTCTTATGTCGCAGCTCATTCGGGCAGCGCTGACCTTGTTCCGCGTACGGCTGGCTGCGAGGCCGGCTGGAGCTGGTTCCGTGCCCGTGGCCAGTTCTTCCGGCGCGGAGTGAAGACGCCACGTAAGGGCGACATCGTCTACTACGGCGCTTCGGGCGGAGACCACGTCGGCATCGTGTACGCCGTTGACGGCAGTCACATCTACACGATCGAGGGCAACACCTCGAACTCTTCGGGCTTCAATCCGAACGGTGGCGGAGTTCATAAGAAGAAGTGGCCACTGAACTATTCCCGGATTTACGGCTACGGCCGTCCGGCCTTTACAAACGACGAGGAGGTTGGTCCTGACATGTACGTGTCTCTTGGCTCGTCCAAGTGGACTGGCAAGCCCAAGAAGGGCGAGTCGCTTTACCTGTGCTTCGACAAGGAGTACTCGGACGCTGAGCATCAGCACGGCGACGGCAAGGCGTATCCGACCATTCTGACGGCTGCCGCAGACTACGTTGCGACTGTTGGCCTTGCGGTGTACGGCCTCAAGGACGGCGAGTCGTGCTGGGTCCGCTTTGTTGAGGTTGAGAAGCAGAAGAACGGAAGCTTCAAGATCACTGAGACGGGTCCGACCAAGACCATTCGGAACCGGGATGCCTCGGGAAGTGTCGTCTACGACGCGCTGACGGTTGCGGACACGATGGGCAAGAACCGTCGACTTCGTATCCAGGTGGGCGGGTTCCCGCGTGACGGCATCACCGTCCACCCCACATCCCTCAAGCTCCACGGCTGGAAGAAGTGAGTCCTATGGGTCAGCACTCTGCCCCCGACGTAACCGTTCAGGACGTCGACCTGTCCGACGAGGCTGTATGGATCTATGACGATCTCCTCCCGGATCTCCTGGAGGACGGCAAGCTCAACGCGGCGAACGCCGGCCACGCCAAGAAGGTGGGTCTGTCCCTCGCCGAGGGCCTGGCCCTCACTGTGGCCCTGACAGCCGGCCCCGCTGTCTGGTCTGAGATCCAGGGCGGAAACCTGGACGTCCCATCGCTGCTGATGGTGGCCTACACCTACGGTGTGGCTGCTGCTGGTAGCTACCTGCGCAAGCTCAAGAAGTAAGAAGGAAGCCCCCACCCTCACGGGTGGGGGCCTTTTTGCGTTCTGGGGTTACCTGGTTTCCCCGGTCCACTGTTCGCGCCAGTACTCCCGCTGCCGCTCGTGCCAAGCCTCGTGCTTAACGAGCGACTCTCCCCTGACGAGTGCGAAGCACTCCTCACACTCGACGGTTGCGGTCTCGTCCACGTCGTCTCCGCTGTTCGGGGTTACTTGATGGCCGCTTCGGCGAGCTTCTGCCCTGCGACGTCCGTGAAGTAGAGGTGGACGAGCTTGGCCTTGGTGGTGAAGTGCACGACACCCTTCATGTTGACCCCCGGGTCGATCATGCTTGTCTTCACCTCGTTCGGCTCCCCCGTCACAATGCTCCTGTACTCGGTCTTCGCCGTGTCCAGCGCCTTGAAGTAGGCCGGGTTGACGTCGAGCTGCTCGCCGCTGGTGTTCGTGAGCTTGACCCTGATCACCCCCGCCTTCACGGTTGCAGCCGTGAGCTGCACACCTGGGTCCGCTGTCCGTGTCTCCTGTACCGGAGGCGGGGCCTGGGAGGGCTCGGCAGTCGACCCACCGGCCGAGCTGCACGCGGAAAGGCCGAGGCAGATGATCAGAGAGATTCCGGCGACACGCTTCACTGCTATCCCCTTGTCCGGGGCCCCGCGACCCCCGGAGGAGATAGTAGGTGATCTAACCGACAACCCCGGCCCGTTTCCGGGCCGGGGCTCTCATCGGCTACTTGCGCTTGAAACCGCCACCCATGGACGGGGCCTTCGGCGCACTCGGGGCCTTGTACGTCGGGGCCTTGGGGGCTCGGTAGCTCGGAGCCTTCGGCCGGTACGTCTTGTACGCCCCGTGCCGCTTCACCGGGTGGCCGTCGTGGTCGACCTCGATCTCCACACCGCCGTTGGAGCCACCACCCGCCGGGGCCGGGTCTGCGGTGCAGGCCGCCGCGACGATGCCCACCGCCGCCAGGGTCGTCACCACGGCGAGCGCGCCGGCCAGAGTCTTGTCAGTGCTGTCCATCAATTCCGCTCCTTAGATACAACAAAGCCCCGCCCGGTTGGGCGGGGCCTTTCTTCGTTTCCGGGTCCAGCTACTTCCGCAGGACCCGCCTCTTGCCATCCCAGTTGGTGATCAGGTTGAGGTCGCTGATCGCCTGGCCGGTCCGGTCGGCCAGGGCTTGGAAGATCTCGGACGTCTGCTGGAAGACCTCGGGTGCTTCGGGCGTGGTCGCCGCCAAGGCGAACTCCGCTGCCCGGTCTTCCATCCGGCACCGGAAGACCCCGAATGCTTCTGTGAGCAGGTCCAAGTGGTTCTCAAGGAAGTCCTCGGGTGTCATGCGATCAACTCCTCGTAGACCTCGGCAGCCTTGGTCATGTTCGGGTAGTACTTCGTTCTTTCCACGACCTGAGTGAGCGCGTTCTTGCGGCCGACGAACCATCGACCGGCAGACCGTTGAAGCGTGTAAACGAACCCACCCCGGTAGGTGGCTTGGACGTACTCGACCTCGTCCGGGATGTCTTCCTTCCAGGTGGCAGCCATGACCCTCCTATTCGTTCACGAGGTGGTCGAAGGTCGCCTTGGCGAGCCTCTGGTTCGGGTAGAACCGTGTGCGCGCGGTGTTTCCGGTGGGGGCGTGCGTGCGCATCACGTACCACTTCCCGCTGAAGCCCCGAAACTGGTAGACGTAGTCGCCTCGTCCGGTCTCCTCCTGGACCTTGTCGTAGTTGTGCGGGTGCCAGACCTTGCGCTCGGGGAACGACTTCCACTGAATGGCGTCTTCCACGTACTCCTCCTTGTTGATCCGCTCCAACAGAGCGATCGGCAGGTACTCCTCGCGCCCGTCGTCCAGGGCGACGAGCGTGTCTCCGTCCTGGCGCCTGCCGAGGTTGGTCCCCTCGGACCCCTGACGGACGTTGTTGTGTGGCATGAGCAGCCGGACACGGCTGCCGCCCCAAATCGCGTTTCCGCCGTGGACCATCAGTCCTCCTTGGTGCGCCAGTCCTGCCGCATCTTCTTCCGGAGGTAGCGCTCGTGCTCGGCCATCGCCCGGCCGTGGAGCCGCTCGTAGTCGCCCACCGATCGGCCGATGTTGTTCAGGACATCGGTCATGATCTCGGGGAAGCACTGGAGACCCAGCTTCAGGTACAGGCCCGCCGCCGCACTGGAGAGTGGCGCCTGAAGGCTCGCCTCCGACAGAGCGAAGATCAGCTCCGCACCTGTCGCCGGCCTGGTGTCCTCGCCACGGCCTCGCCGGTCGAGCAGCTCCCGGCAGTGAGCCCGGTAGAGGCTCTCGGCCTTCATCTCCGGGTGGCTCGGCGGGAGGAGGATGAAGCTGTTCCAGATCGGACCGTCGCCCTCCCCTACGGGCTCGTGGAAGCGCTTCTGCGCGGCCTCGATCTCCTCCTCCGCGATCTCCATCAGCTTGAACAGGGGCGCAAGGTGTCCTTCGAGCGTCTCGACAATCTCGTGCAGTTCCATGAGCTTCCTTTCGTCCGGACATGGAAAGGGGCCGGGCGCTAGGCCCGGCCCCAGAAGAAAGATCCGACTAGAAGTCGCCCTCGGCGACCTGCAACACGGTGAGCCCCAGTTCCTCGCGCCACATCTTCACGACCGAATTGCGGTCGTCCAGGACCGCGAGAGGCTTGCCGTAGAAGGGGAAGACCTTCTCCTCGTACAGCTCCCGCTTCACAACGGTGTCCGGGCGGTGGTCGCCGTCCTGCCGCATCAGCAGCAGCTCCCCGATCGGGCCCACGTAGAGATCGAGCCACTCGCTCGTCTCCCGGTAGCACACCGACGAACGCCCGGACAGGTAGAAGATGGTGTGCCCCGCCGAGTCGAGCGCCCGGACGACCTCGATCACCGGATCGTTCGGAAGATCCTCACCGACCCTCTTCCAGTCGAACGGGTGCCGGACGTTCGGGTCCTCCTCGTTCCGCTTGGCCACGGTTCCGTCGATGTCGACCAGGAACAATCCCATTAGCTGCCTCCTCAGTTGGTTGACTTGTTGCCGGGCAGGGTCACCCGGAGAATGGCGAGCTGGATCTTGGCTCGCTCTGCGTGGGCCATGGTGTTGTCCAGGGCCTTCTGGATGCTGTCCAGGTCGAGCATCTCCGGCGTGTCGGTCACGCCCTCCATCTCGTAGGACAACGTCTCGGCGAAATCCGCCGCCGTTTCGGCGTGCTCCTTCAGCACGTCCGCGATGACGCGGGCCTGCTGCTTCCATTCGGGCAGGTCGACTGTGCCGGTCATCCGCCCTCCTTTCAGTGCTGTATCTGGACATGACAAAGGGCGGCCCGAAGGCCGCCCCTCATCAAATCCCTACACAGCTACTCCTCAACGAGCATCGCTTCGCCGCAAGGGCAGGCGATGTACCCGATGCGGTCGGTCCAGTAGTCGATCCACTTACGACTCACCCGGGTCACGTAGAACTCGGGCGAGCCATCTTTCTTCTCTCCATGCGCCACGGGGCACGTAGCCTTGATCTGCCGGGCTGTCTGCTTGGGCACGTACTGCTGCAAAGCCGAGTGCGGGTACGGGCCGAGGCCCCGGCGAACCATGTCGCCGAGGACCTCGCGCAGTTCGTCAGTGGCGACCGTGGCCGTCATCTTCCCGGTGAGTCCCAGCGCGGTAGCGAGCTGTTTAAACGCGGCCCCGTGCCCGGCCCCGTAGCCGAGCGTGGCGTGCACCAGCTCGTGAATCACCACGTCCAGGACCCTGGTCGGGTCACTCAGGTACGGGTGGACCAGGACGTGAGGGCTCCCGTCCTCGCTGGTGTGGTGGCACTCTCCGATTCGCTTGCCGGAGCGACCCCCGGTCGCTGGAAACGAAACCGAGACGTACAGGTCGGGGATCTCACGCTGCTGCTCGCTGAACCACGGGCGCATCAACTCGACCCCGTGCTTCAGCCATCCCTCCCTTGTTGTGTGGTGCATCGAAACCCCCTTCCAGCTCCAGGCCGTCCGGCCCGAACGTCGTCACGTAGTCGGTCATGCAGGCGTCACCACAGAACTCGTGTGCCAGGACCAGCGGCCGGCGCTCCCCACACCAGGTGCACTTGTCCCGGTGTGAGGTCTCATCCGGGTCGTCCTCGACGGACTCTCCGTTGACCACCACCGAATCCACGACGTCCCGTGTAAACAGGTCGTGCGCGTGCTCCTCGAAGTGCCACCAGTCCGGGTTGGCGTCCAGCCATGACTTGGCCTCGTCCGACTCCCGGGCGAGCCGATGGTTCTCGCTGATACGCCACCGAACGTCGGCATAGGCTGTGGTGGTTGGGATGGACATCCCCTCGTTGGGGAGCCCGTCAGGGCCGATCTTGTGGAAGATGCCGGATCGACCGTTCACCTGTTCGTCGTTGCTTCCGGTGGCCCCCCATACCTGCCTGGCGTCACGCCGCACGGCGTAGGGGTTACCGAAGACGTCTTTGAGAAGCCACAGCTCATTCCAGCGGGACGCAGATTCTCCCTTCTTGTGGAGACGGTCCCGCACCTTCGACTTGGTTGCCTTCTTGCGGTTGGCTTCAGCGCCGCAAGGTTTGCACCTCTTGGGCTTCTTACCTCTGCCCTTCCATTCCAGGGCTTTTCCGCAGTCCTGGCACTTCAGCTCGATCAAACCCGCGCCGCCATTTCTTCCTCAGCCCTCGCAATCTCACGGTCCAAGTCATCCTCGGACGCGATCTGTTCCGCCCTCCGGATCTCCATGTCGAGGTCGTCCTCGATCAGACGGAGGTACATCGGCGGACGTCCACCGGACGACTCGCCACGGAATCGCTCCACCTGCGGGAGCTGAAGCAGCGCCTCGTTGATTTCCTTGACCTTGATGTTCCGCCCGACCACGTCCCAGACCTCTGTCATGGACATCGGGATGGACTCAAGCGTCTCCGGGTCCCGGTTCATCTCCAGGGCGTGCAGGATCTTCTGGGAGATGGAGTCCCCGCCCGTCACCTCGGGGAGGACGAACCGAACGGAGTCAACCGAGTACTTGATCAAAGCCAGTGCGCTGTCCAGGTCCTCGACGTTGATCTCGTCCCGCTTGTCGGCGAGGGCGTACAGGGCGCTGATCCTGATCAGGTAGGCCAGGCTCCGCTCGGCCATCTCCGACAGGGCCTCGTTGTCCTCGGTGAGGGACTCGACCACTGGACGGTGGACGGCCTCGAACACCGCTGCGACGTCAGCCGGCACCTTCACAGTCGGCCGCGTCTCGCGGGCCCACAGGCCCATGGACAGCAGCTCCTTGGCCACCATCTCGATCACAGCCGACGAATCGGGCCCACCGAAGACCGGAACGGTCTTGGACTTCTCAACGAAGATCGCAAGGAACCGGTTGTAGGTGCCGCCGGTCGCGTCCTTCGAACCAGTGATCGCCCCCCAGTTCTTGGGCTGAACGTGACCCACGAACCCGAAGTGCGGATTGTCAACCTTGAAATCTGCTTTGGCCGTCTTGTGGGCAAGGGCTTCCCCGTCCCACGACTTGCGGAGGTAGACGCCCACCTTCACATCGCGCTTGGCGTTGTTGATGAAGGTGTCCATCTCTTCTTCGAGCACGAACAGCGGGTTTCCGTTGTGCTCGGCCAACTCAGCCATCATGCCGAGGCCCGTGGCTGGGATTCCGTGGACAACGTGCTCCCCGGCCCAGCCCTTGAACGCCTGCTTGATAACCGGCATCGAGATTCGGGCGGTGGCGCCCTTGCGACCGATACCTGACTTGCCCACCAAGACGAACCAGGTAGCCAGAGGTGAAGTGCCTCGGCCAGTCTCGACCCGCACTTCCGGACCCAGGTAACCGCTGAATGCGGACATCAGCGTCACCATGACGCCGACCTTCGCGCCTTCCGTGTACGGGTCCAGCTCCTCGGCCAGGAGGCCGAAGGGGTTCGCGAATGCGGCCTCATCGATCTGAGGCGGGACTCGCTTCTGACCCATGACCATTCCCTTCTCTTAGAAATTCGGGCGGACACAGCAAAGGACCGCCCCGAAGGGCGGTCCCTCACTGAATGCGTCCGAACTACGCTGCGGTGTCGGTCTCCTCGTGCAGCGGGTGCCACTTGTCCCCGAGGGCGATTGCCTTACCCCACGGATGCGACCCGTCCTGCTGGTTCTGCACGGTGCCGGCCCAGTACCCCTCCTGCTCCGTGAAGCGGATCCCCAGACGTCTCATGACCGTGGTGATGGGAATGTTTTCGTAGGACTCCGGGACGGGCTCACCGAGGTTGATGAACGCCTGCCCGAACAGGCAGGAAGGCTTCCTCGGGAAGGTGGACGGGTTGTAGTAGCAGCTCCCCTCCGGGTACTCGAAGTCCGGCCGCTCCGCCGCGAGCTTCCGCACCTCGGCCTCGATGTCCTTGAACGTGATGTCGGTCATTTGTCTCTCCTCAGCAATCGCAAGCAACAACGTCGTACGCTTCGGGACACAGTGAGAACCCGCAGTCGTCACATGTGCCAGGGCAAGAGTCAGAGCCACAGCATTCGTAGTCCTCGACCTCGCCGGGACCCAGGTCGTCCATTCACTCCTCTCCCTGGAAGTGCAAGTCGTCGGGCTCGTCGTGGGCCGCATGATTCGCGAGGATCATCTCGGCGGTCCTGTCCTGCCCACCCGCACGGAACACGTCGGCAAGCGCTTCCGCCTCAGTGCACGTCATGTGGCAGGAATAGTCATCCGGGAGAGAAACAGCGAGTTCCCCCCAGACCTCCGTGAAAAGCACCACGGCCAATGCGATTTCTTCGGGAGTGTTCACTGGCTGGTCACCTCGTCCCTCTCCTGGTCGTAGGCGTTGACGGCGTTGGTGAGGATCTCGTCCACATCGAGCCCCTCCGACTTGGCGAAGAGGAGAACGTCCGCGATCAGGTCGTACAGCTTGGTCTCCCGACCCTCGCCGCTGTAGCGGCGGTGGTTCTCGGCCTCGTAGACCTGAATCGCACCAATCGCTCTTTCGGGTGCCAAACTCATTGGTCTCTCCCTCGTTCGGTCTAAAGCCGGACACGGAAAAGGCCAGCCCCGAAGGGCTGGCCCCAACCGAATCAGTCTTTAGCGCTGCGAGTCCGCCAGACTCACCGCCTCACCCCACGCGGTCCCACCGTCCTGCAACCGCTGGACGGCCCCCGCCCACATGAACTCCCCGAGGGTCGTCTCCACGTCCAGGAGTTCGAGCAGCGTGCCGATGGACTTGTACTCGTAGTCCTCCTTCACCTCGAAGTCGAGGTTCTTGAACGCCTGCCCGAAGATGCAGGCGCCGTACTGCTTCCCCTCCCTCTCGGCGGGGTTGTAGAAGCACGCCCCCTCGTAGGACTTGTAGACGAACTCCGGCTTCTCGTCCGCCAGTCGACGGACCTCGGCCTCGATCTGCTGGAAAGTGATCTCGCTCATTCAGTTCTCTCCCTTAACTCAAATCCGGACTTGCGAGGTTCTTTCTTCGGTCAGAGCTGCTCGCGGATCAGCTTCGCGATCTCCTCGAACGTGTAGCCGTAGGTGTCGTTCAGCGAGACGAGGGACACCGCGCCCAGCTCCTCGACCTCGACCATGGGGTTGTCGGTGTCGAAGCCGGCCCACTTCTCGACGCTCTCCGGCGGGTAGTTGGTGGCGTCATCGAAGGCCGTGGGCTTTTCCCCGGTTTCGATCGAGTGCTCGTACGGCTCGACCCGGATGTCGAGGCCGTTCTCGATCGCCACACGGCAGAGCACGCCGAGGCAGCAGTGCTCGCCGCCCGCCTCCAACTTGCCCTTGCCCTGCTTGAACCGGCCGCTCTCCAGAGCGGTCGCCCACAGTTCCTTCTTCTCCGCGTCCATGCCCATTCCGTTCACTTCCCTTTCGTTCGTGCCTGGATCTTCTTGAGTGCGTCCGGGTCCGTCTTCGGAACCCGTTTGATTGCTTCCGACTTGACGGCGGCCTTCACCTTGTCGTCGGACTTTCCCAATGGACTCCTTTCAGGCCGGGAGAGATTCGAGGGTTACGCAGTGGAGGGCGGTGTAGCCCGTGCCGACCGTGGAGAAGTCCTGCGAGAGGTAGTAGGTCTCGCTGTCCGCCATGTACTCCAGGTAGGTCGTCCCGTCCGGGCGGGCCCAGAGCCACACGTTGTGAACCGGGTGGCCCACGGGCCGCTCCCTCCAAATCTCCGGCATCGGAGTCGGCGGGGCCTGGGACCATTCGATCTTCATTCGATGTCCTCCCTTTTGCAGACGTGCCAGCGCTTCCAGTAGCGCGCTTCCTTGTAGGTCATGTTGTGGTTGGACCACTTCCAGCACCGCTTGCAGACGACGTGTCCGTTGTTGCCGATCGAGTTGAAGTAGCGGCACCGGATGCATTCCAGCGGTAGGACCCGCCACTGGAACTTCGTGCCGATCACTCGTAACTCCGGTCGATTCGGTCGTACGCGGACGAAAGCTTCACCTTGATTTCCCGCAGCGCCTTCTGTGTGTGCTGCGGGATTCCCGAGTGGTAGGTGAGGATGGCTTCGATGTCGCTGGACGCCAGCCACATCTGAGCCTTTGCCGTCCCGAGACGCTCGGACGGAGTCATGAGGGTGCCCACAGCTCTCTCCTTAATTCGACTGTCCCGGCATGGAAAAGGCCCCGTTTACACGGGGCCTCAACCAAACCGATCACACTCGACTACTCGGCTAGGCGCCGCCTTGCCATTTCCGCATCAACGGCCTCCCAGGCTTCGAAAACGTCCTGCCAGACATTCAGTTGATCAGAGACGGCCAGCGGCAGGTTGCCAGCAGCCTTGAGTCGTCCTTCGTAGAGCGTGTCCTCCAAGACGTACAGCTCGTGGTCGGTCAGTTCACGGAACATCCGGGATCTCCAGCTCATCGAACGGCGCGAACTCCACCGGAGTGGCCGTGACCTGGTTGTCGCCGTCCACGATCAGCACCTCGACCTCCGAACTGGAGGTGCGGGTACGCACGTGAATGGGCTCGTCGTAGTCGGTGAACATTTGTCGTCTCCTTGCGGGCATGGAAAAGGCCGCCCCGATTGGGACGGCCCTACATCGAACGGTTAGTCACGCAGCAGTGACGAAGTCGTGCGCCTTGCGCGCACGCGCCAGCTCCTCCTTCAGGAACTTGGGGTCTTCCCCATCCTTCTCAGCGGCCCTGATGAGCCGACGCAGCTCTCGGATGTCGCGCTGAAGGGTGATCTTCAGCGTCACCCAGATCTCCGGGTCCTCGATGCGCTCCACTCAGGCCGCGCACTTCACGTGGGTCTTGGACGCCTTCTTGCCGGAACCGGTGATGCAGTGGTCGGTGCCACCGCACGGGCGGGCGGGCACGGTGACGGGACCGAAGTCCCCGGACGTCTCGGCCGGCTGGGACTCGCGGATCAGGTCCACCACTGCGGATGCCTGCTCCTCGTAGGACAGCTCCGCCAGCCCTTCGTCCCACGGGTTGGTGTGGAGCAGCGGCTCGACCTCGTCCACCTGGACGACGTCGAGCAGCTCCCGCCCCACCGGGAGCACGGTGTGCTTGGACTTCTGAAGGATGCGGCGACGCTGCTTGGGCGTGAAGTCACGTCGGATTCCGAGCTGTTTGGTCTGGTCGAGCACGCCGATCCGGTAGCCAAGGGCTCGGCTGGCCGCGCTGAGACGAGTGACGTTGGACATGAGTCCTCCTCTGTTGATGGATGAAAGAAAGTCCCAGGTAGGCAAAAGGCCACGGCCGAAGCCGTGGCCCAATGTCCATCGGGGACTCAGTACTCCCGGTTCTTCGCGAGCCTGTCCGCGTACTTCACGGCCTCGCCCCAGGGCACGCCCTTGTCCTGCGAGGCTTGCGCGTCCAGGGCCCAGTTCCTCTGCTGCTGGGTGGTCTCCACCTCCAGCTCGACCAGAACGCGGTTGATCGAGCCCCTCACATGGTCCGGCAGACGGTGACCGATCCGGATGAGCGCCTGCCCGAACAGGCAGCCCGGCTGCCTGTCATCGGGGTTGTAGAGGCAGGTCGCGCTGTCGCCCTTGTCGTACCTGAAGTCGGGGCGCTCCTCGGCCAGCTCCCGGACGGCCTTCTCGATGGCCTCGAAGGTCAGTTCCGTCATGTGTGTTCCCTCTCTGTTAGCCCCTGTGGACAAGAAAGGGCCCCGTGTAAACGGGGCCCCAACTAGACGACAGGGATCAGGACTCGGACACATCCGAGCGAAGTGCGCGGATCAGCTCCTTCCACTCCTCGGTGAGCGCCTCGAACTCGATCGCGGCGAGCGTCGAGCTGTAGCCGGACGGAATGTAGAGGTTGAAGCCGAAGGCGTACGTGTCCCCTTCGGTCAGGTCGAACCTCTCCACGCCGTCGCCGAAGCTGGTGTAGAGCTGTCCGAGAATGCAGTCGAACAGGCTGTCCAGGTCGAGCCGGTCCAGATTGATCTGGTTCCACCACTCGTCGCCTCGGAGGACGGTGAGGAAGAGACCTCCGGCGAGCACGCGCTGACGAAGGGTCATTTCCTCGTGGCTGAGGGTCGACATGTGTTCTCCCTTGGATTGATGACCTCTGCGGACAATGGGGCGCACGGGCAATGACCGTGCACCCGATGAGGGCAGAGATCAGGAACGGCGGGCCAGGATCAGCTCCACCCAGACGTCGTCCAACTCCTCGTAGGTGTGCACGTAGCTGAGGTCCCCGAGGTTGAAGCCGTGGACCTCGGAGTCCCCCGGAATGCCCAGAGCGGTGAGGCCGAGGTCCCATGTGCCGTAGAGCTGGCCCAAGACGCACTTGAAGATGTCGGCCATATCCAGTTCGAGGATGTTGACCTCCCAGGCCCAGCCGGGGCAGCGCACGTCGAGAAGCTTGGCGCCCTTCTCGGCGTTGGTCTCCATGTCGTTCTTCTCGGTCAGGACGTCCATTTCTCTCCCTCACGTGTAGCCCTCTGTGGACAAAAGGGCACACGGACCGGAGCCCGTGTGCCCGATGCCGACAGGGACTAGAAGGAGGCCGCCGGGATCTCCTGCTGGAGACCGGCGATCAGGTTCGTCCAGCCCAGGTCGAGGACCCCGTAGGCCAGGGCCTCCGCCTCCGGCATCTCCTTGAAGCCCGCGTAGCTCTCGGTGTCCACGTGGAACCCGAGGGAGTCCGCCTCGCTCGCACTGAGGCCGAGCAGCGCCAGGCCGACCGCCTTCGAGCCGAAGAGCTGGCCCAGGACGGAGTTCGTGTCCGAGCTGGAGTCCAGGCGGGTCAGGTCGACCCGGTTCCACCAGCCCTCACCGAGGTCGACCTGAAGCAGCAGCGCGCCCGGGAAGATGCGGTTGTTGATCGCGTCCAGCATGTTTCGCTCCATTCGTTAGTCCCCTGTGGACTAAAAAGGGCCCGTACAAGACGGGCCCCAGATGGTTCACAGGCGATCAGTCAGAAAAGGCCGAGGATCGTGGCGGCGTCGGCCTTCAGCAGACGCAGCGCACTGTTCGCTTCCGACTCACTGTCGAATGCCTCGTTGCTCAGCATCCGGTCCATGTCGTAGTCGTAGTAGTCGAAGTCCTGGACACAGATGGCCCTCGGCTTTCCGTCGTGGCCGAGGTACAGCCGGTAGTGCGGCTCCCTGTTGAACTGGTGCCGTTCGGATTCCGGGTCGTAACCGAGCATGGCGCTCCTTTCAGGCGGCGATCTGCGGAGCACCCTCGACGTCATACGGGTCCAGCTCGACCGTGTCGTAGCCGACCCAGAAGTGCACCCCTCCTTCCCCATCGGTGGAAACCTTCGCGTTCTCGCGCTGGAATCCTCCGTACCGCGTGACCTCGGACACCTGCTCCTCGAAGTCCTTTCGGGCATCGGCCTTGGTCGCGTAGACCCCGATGATCCAGCCGCTCTCACCGTCGTTGCGGGAGAGAATCCAAACACGCATGTGCGCCTCCTCAGAAGTTGTGTCGCTGAATACCGCCACGCGGGCCGATGTCCAGGCGAATGGTGGGTTCGGCGCTCGACGTGGCGCCATACGAGGTCTCGTAGACCGGGTAGAGGTCGAAGTGCGCCTTCTCCGTCACGGACGGGAAGTCGAACCGGTCTTCCTCCCACCCGTAATTGAGCAGGTGGCCGTACCCGTCCCAGGCCGGGCGGATGACGTCCGAACGGCCCAGGTGGTACCGGTCGGAAAGGGCACGCTTGGCCTCAGCGATGGACGGGAACCACTCCCCCACGTCCTCAATCGATCCGAGCGAGTTGTACGAGGCGTCGTTGAACGTAGCGATGTATCCGCGCAGCATGGTCGCGCCCTTTCAGTAGTCGAGTCGTGCGGCCTCAGCGCGCAGGATCAGCGCGTAACGGTGAATCCCGAAGGCGATGTCGTTCTGGAATGCGTATCCGGCACCCGTCCGGACGTGAACGACCGGCTTTCCGGTGATCGGCGACGTGTCGAAGTCCGTCACGCTGTAGACCTCGTTCGGGTTGAGCTTGAACACGATGTGCGTCCTTTCGTGGATTCGCGGGAATGCCAAGGCGCACGGACCCAAGCCCGTGCGCCCCTTCTCAATCCGACGACTCCCGGGAACTACAGGCGGATCTCCTCCGCCTTCTCCACGTCCCAGATGGCGAGCTGACCCCCCAGCCGGCCGAAGATCAGGGCCTCCGCCCGGTCCTGCACGTGCAGGGACAGGTCGAGGTAGACGAGCTGCCCGTCGATCCACGCGCCGAAGTACAGGTCGTCCAGGCCGAACGTGGCGGACTCCTTGGCGAGCATGTAGTTCCAGATGTCCTCGCCCTCGAACTCCGCGAGCGGGATGGTCAGCTCGTGACCCACGGTCGAGACCAGGAACCCGTCGACCGGGGCAGGCCGGTAGTTGTGCCAGGTGGCGCCACCCTCCTCGCGGATCTGCTCGGCGAGGGTGATCAGTCCGGGGCGGACGATGGTGGGAGTGGTCATGGTGAGCCCTTTCTCGTAGCCCGTATGGCCACCACAGGGCCCCGAAGGGCCCCATGGAAGTCAGGCGGACGGAAGAATGAACTTCTTGTCGAGCTGTTCCGCGATCAACTTCCCGGCGAGTGCCTCGTCCTCGGACCCGTCCAGGTAGGCATCGGCAACCGCGAACACGAAGAACTCCGCAGGGATGCCAGTGATCTCCTCCAGGGCCTCGATCCGGCCTTCCAGAAGCCCCGCCTCGTAGTTGCCCTTGGCCCCCTCGTAGATCATGAGTCCGGCCTTGCCGACGACCTTTTCGAACACGTACCGGTTGAAGAACATGCACTTCCCTTTCAAATCGAAAGCCCGAACCGGGCGAGGTAGTTGCGGTTGATCAGAGCCCGGCGGAACTCACTGTGTCGGGCGCTTTCGATCTTCCGAGGCGCACTGTCCAGCGCCTGCCGGTACATGTCCGCCGGGTACAGACCGGCGTCCTTCCAGATGCGGACCTGCGCAAGCGCAATTGCCTGGACAACCGTCACGTCAGGCCCCTTTCAGAACCCGAAGCGGTGGGCGATGGAACGAAGAAAGCCCTTGCGGGTACGCGCCTTCTGCGCCTTCAGGCAGGCGGACGTGACCAGGTACGAGTCGGCGGCGACGATGCAGGTCGTGGGGTCGTCCGGGTACATTTCGGGTCCTTTCAGGTCTCGTGTATCCACCACACGGCCCCGAAGGGCCGCATGGAAGGCACACGCGATCTACTCGCTATCTACTCGTTGCTAGATTTGCTCCGGTCGAGTACCGCACGTTCTGGAGACCCAACTCCTCCAGCTTGCGGTTCAACTCCTCACGGGAGATTCCGGAGGACCGTGCCAGACGTTCGAGCTTCTCCCGATTGATCTTGCCGGGGTCTCCCATGTTCACTTGCAGCAGCCCTCTCCCGCGTGCAGGCCGATCCCGAGCCGGGCGTGCATGGCCCGGTGAGTCTTCGTGTCCTTGCCCTTCATGTCGTCGTGGTCGTGCCACTTCTGGTCGTGGGCGATCACGTCGGACGTGTGGCGGAGAGACTTCTCCTTCAGAGCCGGGGCCGGCCTGGTGACAAGCCCACCGCTGGCGGCGTTCGCGTCCCGCTCCAGCTTCCGGCGAAGCTTGCGCCGCTCCCGGGCGTTGAGCTGGTCGAACTCCGCGATGAAGTCCGAACCCAGACCGTCAGGACGGTCCGAGGTGCGGTACGTCTTCTTGTTGCGCGCACCCTTGGTGCGGTGCTGCGCATCGTTCGGGTTCAGGCGCTCGCCGCGCCTGACGTTCACCATCCGTGGCAGGTTCCACGGACCATCGGCAGTCTTCGCCATTATCCACTCGCTATCTACTCGTTGTTAGAAGTGAAAGGCCGTGAGGCCAGTGGCCGGGTCAGGGTTCGAACCTGACTCGCGACGGCAGGATCAAAGAATGATCCCCGTCCTGTCCTAGTGCTCCCCTCACGGGGAGCCCGGCCATCGTTCGGACTCGCAATGTGCTTACAAGTGTCGCCCCTTGCAGGGCGGTGCGTAGTCCGCTGATACGGAGTCGCATTTCGGCGCTCCTTAACGTGGTGCCTACGTGAGGGACAGCATGGTCTTTGGATTCGTCTAGACGGTCGGAAGGCTGGTCTCGCAGGGCTTCACACTGGCACGTCATCGCGACGTTCCGGCCGAGCCTGCCCACGAGGGCACATCCGAGCGGCTATGGGCAATCCTCCGGCCCAAACCCCACTTGGCACACTCTTCAGTTATCAAGAAACGACTCCCCAGCTCCCAAGGCTTTCGCCCATCGCGACTGCCGCTCACCACCCCGGCACGTCTCGCGACGTTCCAGGTAAGGCTTCATAGCGCTGCCCCTTTCGGGACAGGCAGGACCCTCTCGGTTCCTGCGAGCCACTACCGTGCGCATTTCGGCGCACTTGGTTTCCCCCTTGGGAGAGGGCCGCGAGCGATTCTCGCGCTCCCGGTCGTCGTTGCCGGGCTTGTTTCTTCTTCCACCCTAGCGGGGCTGTCTACTCGCTGTCAACTCGCTGTCTCGGCCGGTTCGCGCCACCCGCCTCGTGCGGAGTGACATTTTGCGTTCCGTCCGAGCGAGTCGGCCGCTTTCGCCGTTCCCGTTCGGGCTTGGCCCCACTCTAGCCATTCCGTTCGGCCGGTGTCAACTCGCTGTCTACTCGCTAGCAACTTCGCTAGCGAGACTCTCGCGGGTCTCGCCCGGTCGCCCCGGTCTTGCTTGGTGCGGCCCGTCCGGCCGGTCGTGCTGGCCTGACAACGAGAAAGCTAGTCGGGGTTTCGACTCGCTGTCTACTCACTGCCTGCCGTTTCGGGGCCCTTTCCGCAGGTCAGGGCCCATTTAAAAAGTTTTCCGGACTGCGGTCCGGTGCCGTGCCAGCTCCCTTATCGTCACTTCGCGATAAGGGGTTTTCGGGCTCCCCTCTGGGGGCCGTTCTCCCTGGTCAGGGCCCTATTTGGAGGCCGGTTACTCCGGCGTAACATAGCCCTATGCGGACCACAGTCCACCTATCTCCTATGCATACCGTCCCACCAGGGACAACAGGGCATAGCAGCAGGTCAGACTAGGTAAGAGGGTGCACAGTCAGGGCACTAGCACAGTGAGTAATAACAACAGGTGAGAGGCACAGTGACCAGGGCTGAGAAGCCAAAGTGAACACTCATCACACTCTGTAGTTCAGCAGGTCAGAGGGCAGGACTAAAGAAGAAAGGGCAGGTCAATCATAGGGTGGGGGGGTACCCATGGATCATGCGTCACGCGTGGGAGGAGGGTCTCCCCTTTCGCGGAATGTACGAAACTGGGAATGCGATCTTGGGCCCCGAATCCAGGCTGAAAACCGTTTTCAAGCAGGGAAAACGGCTAATGTAACGAAATGGCAAAGCCGAGGGTGTTCTAAAGGCTTCAAGGGGCCCCAGACGGGCCCCATTTAGCCGCTGAGAGCCTCTCAGTGCCTAGTCGATGGAGTACTCATACTCGGCTTCTACGTAGTGCGCTGGAAGCACTGAGACGGTTACCTCGACGGCTCGACCTTCTGAGGTCATTCCGATATGGGTTATCTCAGTGACAGCGCGCTCTGGACTGATTTCGAGGCGGTAAGCCTCTTCATCGGTGGGAGGACGGCTCATGATGATTCGCTCTCGCGCCCGGCTCTGGGGGTAGCCGGCGCTTGCGAGGACACTCTTCACTCCCCCCGCACGGATCGGGACCGGCTCCCGCAGCCTGGCCGGCGCGATAGATGTTGGAAACCAGCTCGTGCTTACCCTGACGGGTAGGTCTCCGATGAACAGCCTCCGATGTCGGGCCAGGCAGTCTGTCGTCTCCAGGATCTCCGCTACCCCCGGAGGAGGCGCGGCCTCTTCAGTGCCTATCTCGTGCCTCGGCTCCAGGCCGAGGTCCTTAATCTCGGCAGTGAAGGCCGCGAAGGCTTCACCGCCACCTTCGTGAGAGGCTTGGCTGTACCGAGCCGGGGTGTGGAGGATCGGTGGAAGCCACGTGACCTGAGTCCCTCGGCCCCGTTGAGGCCGCACGAGTCCTTCTGCGTGTAGAACTGCCATGGCTCGGTTGACGAGGCTGCGAGAGACCCTGTACTTCTCAGCTAGTTCCGGTTCTGGTGGAAGGGTTGAGCCGGTTGGGTACTCCCCGTCTACGATCTCCTGCCGTAGATCCGCAGCTATCTCGCGGAAGGTCCGTCGTTCCACCGATTTCTTCCTTCGCTTCGATGCGAAAAGAGGCCCTCCCGCCAAGGAAGGGCCTCTTATAGGTGGTTCTGAGGTCGCTACATCCATCCGGAGGTGCAAACCACCCTCGATGTGAGGCTAGGACGGCCCCGAAGGGCCGTCAAACCAGCTCACAGGTCGAGGTCGCCAGCCTTGATGGCGCCCATGAGGCCCGCCATGGCCTCGGGGTTCAGGGAGAGGTGGCCGGCGTCGGGGTTCTTGCTGTCCCGCACACCAACCTCCCCCTCCAACGCCGCCAGCTCGACACAGTCAGACTGGTTACCGGTTCCGCTGTAGCTGCTCTTACGCCAGGTGGCCATCATTCCTCCATCGCTCGTTCGATCAGACGCCTGGAGGCGCCTGTGGGGGACGCAACGTTCGAGATCAAGTCGTACCGTAGCGCGTATTCCTGCACGTCCGGAGGCTCCAGCACCAGCCGGCCTCGCTCCGGCGAGGCTGAGAAGGCGATCTCTCGATCTCCGACCGTAAGCAGCCTGAAACTACCGTCCAGGCCAACGTGCTGGTCTACATCTCGCTCAAGAACCCGGATGTTGACGTTCGGCCGCTCCCCCATCTCCAGCAGATGGGCGAGCTGCCCCCTCATCACGTCCCGATTTCCTACGCTTTGTTCGATAGCTACCCAGTTGAGGATGACTGAGACCATCGGGGGGTTGTCCTTCTCGAAGACGGCTGCCTGTCGAGCCAGCCTCGTCTCCACACCCGCTTCTACGTCTGAAGATCGAACACTGACCAGCGCTCTGGCGTAGTCGGGCGTCTGAAGGAGTCCCGGCACCAGGAGGGCCTCCCACATCCGGTGATGTGTGGCGTCACGTTCAAAGTCGATCAGACCTGTGAACCAGCTCCCGTCGTCCGTCGCGCTGGCGAACCGGACGAGTCTCTTGAAGAGGTGACCAAGACCCCACAGCTCGTCAAGGCGGGCGGCTTGGTCCGGGGAGAGCTTCCGCCACCCGTTCTCGATCCTGGAAACGGTGGACCGATCGACGTTCAGTCGGGTGGCTAGCTGGCTCACGGACAAACCGTGCTCATTCCGCTGTCTCTGCACCTCAACCGCTATGAGGTGCCACAACGATCTGTCCGGATCGAGGTCCCTGGCGATGGCGAGCCCCCCAACGGATTGTTTCCAGCCGTGTTGGAACGCTGGAAAGCATATGTGTCACACGGCACTCTTGGCACCGCTACCAGCGATGTTCGCCATGGACGGTGACGCAATGGATCAGACACAGAGGACTGCCGAGATCAGGATCACGATCCCTCCGCTGCTCGAAGCGGTGAAGGACGCGCGAGATCTGGTCGCTAAGGCGTGGGCCCTATGGGGCCTGGGCGACGACTACTTCGCCCGCCTCGTGGCGAGCGAGCTGGTCACCAACTCCGTACGTGCCTCGCTGAGGTACGAGATGCAGGAAGACATCGAGGTGTGTGTACGCCTAACAGAGGGACGAGCCCAGATCGAGGTGTGGGACCACGTGCCAGCGCCAGCAATCGTCGTCCTGGCCGGCGACGACGACGAGAGCGGCCGTGGCACTCAGATCGTTCTCGCCATGTGTGCCCGCTGGAACACGGAGTGGGTCTACGACCAACACAGGAAGTACGTCCGAGCAGAGTTGGTGCCCGCATGAACCTCATGGGGATCATCTTGCCGATCGCGATCGGGGCCGTTTCCTACCTGATCGGCGGATTCGTCCTGGGCTGCCTGTGCTACCCACGGCTCGCCGGGTTCCTGCGGACGCGCCAACGGCGCCAGTGCCTCATCAGGAAGTACCTCGGCTCCACACCATCACACTCCCGCCCGCCCGAACTTCCCGTCGAAAGACGACGTCGCCCTTGGCCCCAGGCGACGCCTCCGAGGCTTTGGGACGAACGCGGTCGATGGTGACCTAAAGCCCCTCCGGACGTGCTGTTGCCCCCAGGGTTGAGGTCTGGGGTGGATTACTCCCCTCGCGGCCGGCACGTCCGGGGGTTCAACCCCCTTCCGACCACTCCATCCCCTGGTGGTTGGGAGACCCTACGAGTGAAGAAAGAAGGTGGTTGATCGGTACCAGCGTCGGAAGACGCGGTTACGTCTATGTGGTCGAGGCCCCTCGCGCCCCCCGTGCGAGGGGCCTCTCGCGTGTCTACGACAGGAGTCTTCAAGGATGTTCCGTCTCGCGGCCGTGGTCTCTGCCGTGGTCTCTCTGGTCGCAACTCAGTGCAGAGCGGATTGCAGCAGGTGCTCGACCCAGTGCTTCCTGCCGTCCGGGCACGGCGCGGTGCACTTCTGCCAGGATCACCTGCTCGACGACTGAGAGTCCGGGCCCCTCGTACTAGATACGAGGGGTTCCGCCGTGTTCGGATGAAAGAAGTAAGGCACCGATAGGCGGGACCTATCAGTGCCATGAGTCTGCGTGATTTCTCTTGCGAGCGCTGGACGGGCACTCTAGCGCCGAAGACCCCAACCACACCAGGCTCAGGAGGCACTGCCGTGCTCACCGTTGGCGACAAGTTCCCGGAGTTCGAGCTGACAGCGTGCGTCTCGCTCGACCCGGACCACGCCTTCGAGACGATCCACCACAAGACGTATGAGGGTTGGAAAGTAGTCTTCTTCTGGCCCAAGGACTTCACGTTCGTCTGTCCGACGGAGATCGCGGAGTTCGGCCGCCTCAACGAGGACTTCGCCGACCGCGACGCGCAGGTGCTCGGCGCGTCCGTCGACAACGAGTTCGTCCACTACGCGTGGCGCAAGGACCACCCGGACCTGCGGGAGATCCCGTTCCCGATGCTGTCCGACCTCAAGCGCGAGCTCTCGGAGTCGCTCGGCATCCTCACCGAGGACGGCGTCGCCCAGCGCGCGACGTTCATCGTCGACCCGAACAACGAGATCCAGTTCGCCATGGTGACCGCCGGTTCCGTCGGCCGGAACGTCAAGGAGGTCCTGCGGGTCCTGGACGCCCTGCAGAGCGACGAGCTGTGCCCCTGCAACTGGAACAAGGGCGAGGACACGCTCGACGCGACCAAGCTGCTCGCCGGGGCCTGAGCCCCTCGCCGGGCCCGGCCCGGCGGAGTCCGACCACGGACCGACGGCGGCCGGCCGCGCGACCCGCGGCCGGCCGTCCGCACGAAAGGACGCATGATCATGAGCGTTGACGCGCTGAAGGGCGCCCTCCCGGGCTACGCCAAGGACACCAAGCTCAACCTGGGCTCGCTGACCTCGACCTCCCAGCTCACCGACCAGCAGCTGTGGGGGACGGTCCTGGCCTGCGCCCTCGCCACGCGGAGCGCCGTCGTCATCCGCGAACTCGCCGAGGAGGCGGGCGACCACCTGTCCGCCGAGGCGTTCGAGGCGGCCAAGGGCGCCGCGTCGATCATGGCGATGAACAACGTGTACTACCGCGCCACCCACCTGATCGGGGACGAGACGTACGCGACCCTCCCGGCCCGGCTGCGGATGTCGATCATCGGCAGGCCCGGCGTGGAGAAGGTCGACTTCGAGCTGTGGTGCCTCGCCGTGTCGGCGATCAACGGCTGCGGGCGGTGCCTGGAGTCGCACGAGAAGGTCGTCCGCGAGGCCGGCCTGTCGCGCGAGCTCGTCCAGGAGGTGCTGCGGATCGCCGCCGTGGTGAACGCGACCGCCGCGACGCTGGACGCCGAGGCCGCGCTGGCCCCCGCCACGGTCTGACGACGGGCACGTCCGGCCGCGGGCGCGTCCGACGGTAGGCGAGAGGCCCGGACGGATTCCGTCCGGGCCTCAGCCGTGCCTGGTGGGCCGCCCTACTCCCACTCGATGGTGCCCGGGGGCTTGGAGGTGATGTCGACGGTGACGCGGTTGATCTCGCGGACCTCGTTGGTGATGCGGGTGGAGATCCGCTGCAGGACGTCGTAGGGCAGCTTCGCCCAGTCGGCCGTCATCGCGTCCTCGCTGGTCACCGGGCGCAGGACGATCGGGTGCCCGTAGGTGCGGCTGTCGCCCTGCACGCCCACCGACCGCACGTCCGCGAGCAGGACGACCGGGAACTGCCAGATGTCGCGGTCGAGGCCCGCGCGGGTGAGCTCCTCGCGGGCGATGGCGTCGGCGTCCCGGAGGATGTCCAGGCGGTCGCGCGTGACGGCGCCGATGATGCGGATGCCGAGGCCGGGGCCGGGGAACGGCTGCCGCCAGACGATCTCGGCCGGGAGGCCGAGCTGCTCGCCGAGCGCGCGGACCTCGTCCTTGAACAGCGTCCGCAGCGGCTCGACCAGCTTGAACTGGAGGTCTTCGGGCAGGCCGCCGACGTTGTGGTGCGACTTGATGTTCGCCGCGCCGGTGCCGCCGCCCGATTCGACCACGTCCGGGTAGAGGGTCCCCTGGACGAGGAACTCGACCGGCTCGGCCGGTTCTCCGGCGGAACCCGCGCCGCCGTGGACGATCTCCCGGGCCGCCTCCTCGAACACCCGGATGAACTCGCGTCCGATGATCTTGCGCTTCTCCTCCGGGTCGGTGACGCCGTCGAGGGCGGACAGGAAGCGCTCCTGGGCGTCCACGACGTGCAGGTTCACCCCGGTGGCGGCGACGAAGTCCTTCTCGACCTGCTCGGGCTCCCCCTTGCGCAGCAGGCCGTGGTCGACGAACACGCAGGTCAGCTGGTCGCCGATGGCGCGCTGGACGAGCGCGGCGGCGACGGCGGAGTCCACGCCGCCCGACAGCGCGCAGATCACCCGCTTGTCCCCGACCCGCTCCCGGACGGCCTCGATCGACTCGTCCGCGATGTTCACCATCGTCCAGTTCGGCCGGCACCCGGCGCCCTCGTAGAGGAAGCGCCGCAGGATCTCCATGCCGTGCTGGGTGTGCAGGACCTCGGGGTGGAACTGGACGCCGAAGAAGCCGCGCTCCAGGTCCTCCATGCCCGCGACCGGGGTGACGTCGGTGCTGGCCGTCACGGTGAAGCCCGCCGGGGCGCTGCTCACGAAGTCGCGGTGGGACATCCACACCGCCTGCTCGTGCGGCAGGCCCGCGAACAGCATGCCGGGGGACGCGACGGCGACGGTGGCGCCGCCGTACTCGGCCACGTCGGAGTTCTCGACCGTCCCGCCGAGGGCCTGCGCCATGACCTGGTGGCCGTAGCAGATGCCGAGCGTGGGGACGCCGATGTCGAACAGGCCGTCCGGCACGACCGGAGCGCCCTCGGCGTACACCGACGCGGGCCCGCCCGAGAGGATGATCGCCTTGGGCCGCTTGGCGAGCATCTCCGCCGCCGGCATGGTCGACGGCACGATCTCGCTGAACACATGGCACTCGCGGACCCGTCGTGCGATCAGCTGCGCGTACTGCGCGCCGAAATCGACGACGAGGACGGTGTCAAAGGACTGGTCTGCGACCACCAACTACGCCTTTCGCCCGGCCAGAAGGGACTTCCCAGTCTACGGGCCGCTGCCTGCGCCGATGCGCCCGGTCCCCGACATGATCGTCACTGGGGGCGACTGTCCTATAACGGTCGGCATCCATTTACCTTGATCACACGCACAGCATGACTGCGGTCTGATATCAGTTGATGACACCCTGTGTTCGGTGAAGCGTCGTTTCTCCGAAACGCCGCGCTCGCCGGAACGCCGTCCCTAGGAGTGCCGTGAAGCCGCTCGCCGCCGCCGCTCTGCTCGCCGCCCTCGTCCCCGCCGCGACCTTCGGGCAGCCGGCGCCGTCCGCGAGCACCGGACCATCCGGGCGGCCAGGGCACGAAAGCCGTGGCGACGACTGCGCGCACCCGCCGGCGGCGGCCGTGGCGCGTCACCGGACTGACGGCCATGCCCGAGACCGCATGGATCTCAGCCCCGCCGAGGCAGCCGCCGTGGAGAGGCGCCTGAACCGGATCCTGGACGGGCTCGGCCTGGGGAAGCATGGCGCCTCGAAGAGCGCGGGCCAGCGCAGGGCGGCGCAGATCACCATTCCGGTCTACTTCCATGTGATCCACGCCGGCGCGAAGGGCAACGTGTCCGACGCGATGATCCAGCGCCAGATCGGCACGCTGAACACGTCCTACGGCGGCGGCAACGGCGGCGCGAACGCGCGCGTCTCCTTCACGCTCAAGGCCGTGAGCCGCACCGACAACGCGGCATGGTTCGGCGACCCGGAACGCTATGAGGGCACCTACAAGCCGAAGCTGCACAAGGGCGGCAAGTCGACGCTGAACCTGTACAGCACCTACATCGGCGGCGACCTGCTCGGCTGGTCGACGTTCCCCTGGAAGTACACCTCCGACCCCCAGATGGACGGCGTGACCGTCCACTACGCCAGCCTGCCGGGCGGTTCCATCGAGAACTTCAACAAGGGCTTCAGCGCGACCCACGAGGTCGGGCACTGGATGGGGCTCTACCACACCTTCCAGGACGGCTGCAGCGGGGAGGGCGACCGCGTCGCCGACACTCCCGCCGAGCGCGACCCCACGAACGGCTGCCCGTCCTTCAAGGACACCTGCCCCGCCCCCGGGGAAGACCCGGTGCACAACTACATGGACTACAGCTACGACACCTGCATGACGTCCTTCACCCCGGGCCAGGGCACCCGCATCCACAACGTGTGGGCCGCCTACCGCGCCTAGCGCCCCCTCCCGCCTCCGGCGGTTTCACCGGGAAGGGGGCTTGAGACGGGTGGCGACTTCGGGTGGGAGGCGACGGACGGCCTCGCGGAGTGTGACGCCTGAGACGGCGCCCACGCGTGGCTCGACCCATGCGGCCACCCACTCCGGGTCTTTCTTGGAGAGCTCCCGGAGCACCCAGCCGAGCGCCTTGCGGATGAAGAACTCGCGTTCGCCTATGAGCGCGTCCCCGTACCGGCCGATGCGGTCGAGATCGGGGGCGCCGGCTCGGACGCCCGCCAGGAGTGCCAGCATGGCCGTGCGTCTCACCCACATGTAGGGATCGGCGACCCACGCGTCCAGGACCGCCGCCAGGTCCGGGTTGCGGACGACCAGCGCGCCGACGACCTTCTCCGCGAGCTGGTCGACGTAGACCCAGCTCGCCGAGTCCCTGACGAGCCGTTCCGTCAGCTCCACATCGCGCGGCTCCAGCAGCGCCACCCGCTTCACGAGGACCTCTATGGCGGCCATGCGGGCCTCGTGCACCGGGCGGCCCTCTTCGGTGACGTCCCAGAGCGTCACCGCGAGGGCGACCAGTTCCTCTCGGGTCGGCACGCTCTTGACCGCCGACAGCGCGACCTTGCGCAACGCGGGCACCGGAACGCCGATATGGGCGAGGTCGCTCTTCAGGTAGCGCTTCTCCCCTTCGGCGCGCACCGGGTCGGCCTGGGCTCGCAGCTCGGCCAGGATCCGCGACGCCTCCTCCTCCACGTCCATGGGGACACGCTACGCCGCCGCGCTACGGTGCCGTATTCAGCATTACCCGCGCCTGTTCGTCCAGGTTTGCTAAAGACGTGTTGTTTGTTCGCATCCACCCTGGTTCCAGCGATGACTCCGCTCCCCACGCGCGCGCTCCCCCGCACGCGCCGCACCCCCAAGGAGTTCCATGAAACGCGCCGGAATCGCCGCCGTCCTCGGCATGGCCGCCGCCTTCACGGCGTACGCCCCCGCCGCCCCCGCCACGCTGGCCGCCCCGTCCGCCCGCACCGCCTCGCCCACGGTGTGCGCCGAGCAGCCCGCCCAGGCCCGCGTCCGCGCCGGGGCCCACGCCACCGAGCGGAACCAGCCAGGAACGGCCCAGGTCGCCGCGATGGAGAAGGACTTCCAGAACCGCCTCGGCAAGCTGAGGAAGACGAGCACGGCGGCGGCCATCACCGTCCGCGTGCACTTCCAGGTCGTCTACGGCAGCGCGGGCAACGTGTCCGACTCGGTCCTGACCAAGCAGCTCAGCGTCCTCAACAACGCCTATGCCAGCAGCGGCGTCACGTTCACTCTGGCCGAGATCAGGCGGACGCAGAACGCGGCCTGGTTCTCCGACCCCGAGGGCTACGAGTCCCAGATGAAGTCGGCCCTGCACACCGGCAACGCGCAGGACCTCAACTTCTACACGGCCGACCTCGGCAGCAGCCTCCTCGGCTGGGCGACGTTCCCGAGCGGCTACCGATCCAAGCCCAAGATGGACGGCGTCGTCATCCACTACCAGAGCCTTCCGGGCGGCTCGCTGGGCAACTACAACGAGGGCGACACCGGAACCCACGAGGTGGGCCACTGGATGGGGCTCTACCACACGTTCCAGGGCGGGTGCAGCACCACCGGGGACAGCGTCTCCGACACGCCCGCCGAGCAGAGCCCCGCCTCGGGCTGCCCCACCGGCCGCGACACCTGCTCCTCGGCCGGCGCCGACCCCATCCACAACTTCATGGACTACAGCTACGACTCGTGCATGTACGAGTTCACGCCGGGCCAGTCCACCCGCATGAAGAACCAGTGGGCCGCCTACCGCGCCTGATCCTGACGCCCGGCGCCGGAGCGGTGGCCCGCTCCGGCGCCGGACTCGTCCGTCCTCAGGTGATGTCGACGATCGGGAGCCTCAGGGCGGCGGGGGCCTCGGCCGGGACGGCCGGGTTCTTCGGGACGACGGGGGCCACGCGACGGTAGGAGTCGCCGAGCGCGGGACGCGGGTCGTCCTCCGAGCGGTTCGGCCAGAACGCCATGGCCCGCTCGGCCTGCGCCGTGATGGTGAGGGACGGGTTGACGCCCAGGTTGGCCGAGACGGCGGAGCCGTCCACGACGTGCAGGCCCGGGTGCCCGTAGACGCGGTGGTAGGGGTCGATCACCCCCGTCTCGGCGGAGTCGCCGATGGCGCAGCCGCCGAGGAAGTGCGCGGTCATCGGGATGTCGAACAGGTCGCCCCAGGCGCCGCCCGGGATGCCGCCGATCTCCTCGGCGATCCGGCGGGTCGCCTCGTGCCCCTCGGGGATCCACGTCGGGTTCGGCTCGCCGTGCCCGGCCGTCGCGCGGACGTCCCAGCCGAACGGGCCCTTCTTCGGCCGCAGCGTGATCGAGTTGTCGCGGGTCTGCATGACCAGGGCGATGACCGTGCGCTCCGACCAGTGGCGGACGTCGAAGAGCTGGAGGAGGTCGCCCGGCTTGCGCAGCACCTCGCGGGCGAACTTGCGGATCCGGGGCGTGTGCCGCTCGCCCGGCCGGTCGCCGTCCACCAGGAGGGTCTGGAGGGAGGCGAGCAGGTTCGAGCCCCGGCCGTACCGGACAGGCTCGATATGGGTGTCCGGCGTCGGGTGGAACGACGACGTGATCGCCACGCCCTCGGAGAAGTCCGGCCCCGGCCTGCCGTTGCGGCGCCCGCCGCCGAGGATCGCCTCGGAGTTGGTGCGGGTCAGGGCGCCGAGCCGGTCGGACAGGCGCGGCAGCAGCCCGGTCGACTTGAGCTTGTGCAGGAGCTTCTGCGTCCCGTAGGTGCCGGCGGCGAACACGACCTGCTCGGCGGTGAGCGTCTTGCGGTTGCGGCCGAACGAGCCCGTGCGGACGATCTCGACCTCGTACCCGCCGCCGGCGCGCGGCCGCACCGAGGTGACGCGGCTGAGCGGCATCACCCGGGCGCCCGCCCTCTCGGCCAGGTACAGGTAGTTCTCCGTCAGCATGTTCTTCGCGCCGTGGCGGCAGCCCACCATGCACTCGCCGCACTCCAGGCAGCCGCGCCGGCGCGGGCCCGCCCCGCCGAAGTAGGGGTCGGCGCTCTCGATCCCGGCGCCGCTCCCGAAGTAGACGCCGACCGGCGTCTTGACGAAGGTCTCGCCCTTGCCCATCCGGTCGGCGACCCGCTTCATGACCTTGTCGGCCGCCGTCGTCGTCGGGTTCCGGACGACGCCGAGCATGCGCTTGGCCTGCTCGTAGTAGGGCGCCAGCTCGTCCCGCCAGTCGGTGATGTGCGCCCACTGCCGGTCCTTGAAGAACGGCTCTGGCGGGACGTACAGCGTGTTGGCGTAGTTGAGCGATCCGCCGCCGACGCCCGCGCCCGCCAGCACCATCACGCGGCTCGACTTCGCGCCGCGGATGAGGTGCATCCGCTGGATGCCGGTCAGGCCGAGCGCGGGCGCCCACAGGTAGCGGGCGATGCGCCAGTTCGTCTTCGGCAGCTCCGGATAGCGGGACCCCGGCGCGCCGTCCGGGTTCGTGTCGAAGCGGCGGCCGGCCTCGATGACGCCGACCCGGTAACCCTTCTCGGTCAGCCGGAGCGCCGCGACGCTGCCGCCGAACCCCGACCCGACGACGAGCACGTCGAAGTCATGCTTCACAGGAGATCCCTACTTGATCCGCAGCTTCTTCATGAGCTTGATGCCGGTGGCCATGTAGTCGGCGAAGGTGTCGTAGCCGATCGCGCCGGGCGGCTCCAGGTCCATGAAGTGCTGGCTCGCGACGGTCTGCACCTCGGTGAACTTCAGCAGCCCCTCGGCCCCGTGGCGGCGTCCCACGCCCGACTGCTTCATCCCGCCCATCGGGGAGTCGTAGGAGGCGTAGGCGGCGCCGTAGCCGTCGTTGATGTTGACCGTCCCCGCCTGGATGCGGGCGGCGAGGCGGCGGCCCCGCGCCGGGTTCTTCGTCCACACCGACGCGTTCAGCCCGTAGGGCGTGTCGTTGGCGCGGGCGACGACCTCGTCCTCGTCCCGGTACTTGTAGACCGCGACGACGGGGCCGAACGTCTCGTTCGCGCACAGGTCCATGTCGCCGTTGACGTCCGCGAGGACCGTCGGCTCGTAGAACAGCGGGCCGACGTCGGGACGGGCCTTCCCGCCGGTCAGGACGGTCGCGCCCTCCTTGACGGCCTGGTCCACGTGCGCCGTCACCGCGTCCAGCTGGCGCTTGTGGGTCAGCGAGCCCATCTCGGCGTCGAAGTCCAGGCCGGTGCCGAGCCGCATCCCCTTGACGAGTTCGACGAACCGCGGCACGAACCGGTCGTAGACGTCCTCGTGGACGTACATCCGCTCGATCGAGATGCACAGCTGGCCGGCGTTGGTGAAGCACGCGCGGACGGCGCCGCGCGCGGCGCGCTCGACGTCGGCGTCCGGCATGACGATCATCGGGTTCTTGCCGCCGAGCTCCAGCGAGTAGGCGACCAGCCGCGGCGCCACCTTCTCCGCGATCGCCTTGCCCCCGCGTGTGGAGCCGGTGAACGAGACGTAGTCGGCGTCGTCCACCAGCGGGTCGCCGATCTCGGCGGGATCGCCGACGACGATCTGCCAGAGGTCGCGGGGCAGCCCGAGCGAGACCAGCAGGTCCAGCACCCACAGGCTGGACAGGCACGTCTGGGTGTCCGGCTTGTGGACGACCGCGTTGCCCGCCATCAGCGCCGGGGCGATGTCGCTGGCGCCGAGCGCGAACGGGTAGTTCCACGGCGCGATCAGCGCCACGACGCCCTTCGGGTGCCGCAGTTCCTGGACGCGGGTCAGCCCCGGCATCATCCCCTTGCGGCGCCGGGGCTTCAGCAGCCGCGGCGCCCGCCGGGCGTAGTAGAGCGAGCACAGCGCGACGTCGAGGAACTCCTCCATCGCGTGCCGGCGCGCCTTGCCGGTCTCCAGCTGGATGATGTCGAGGATCTCCGCGCGCCGGTCGACGAGCGCGTCCGCGAGCCGCAGGAAGGGTTTGGCGCGCTCCCCCGCGGGCAGCGCCGCCCAGGCCCGCTGCGCCTCGCGCGCCCGCTCGTAGGCGGCCCGGACGTCCTCGGGGCTCGACAGCGGAACGGTCGCGAGGGGCTCACCGGTGAAGGGGCTCGGGATCGTCGCGGTCTCGGCGCCGTCCGAGGCGACGTGCGAGACCAGCCGGTCGACCAGAGTCCGGGGAAGCGTGTGCTCTGCCGCGCCCTTGGCAGAGTCCGCCGCGCCTTCGGCAGTGTTCGCCGGGCCTTCGGCAGAGCCTGCCGCGCCTTCGGCGGGAACCGTCGGGGATGCCATGCAGGCAGGGTATGACCACCCGCCCAGTTTGGCTACCCGCAAGTAATGCGCTACTTGCAGTGATTCGCCCCACTCGGGGCGCTATCTCCGCTCGCGCTCCTCGCGGCTTCCGTCCGCGAGCGATGACCGCTGTCGAACGGACCGTTCCAAGCCGGGTGGAGTTGTGGAAGTCGGAGACTGACCGCCCCCACCCGGTGTATCCCGAAAGCAGGAGGAGAATCTCAGCGCCGTCGGGGGCGGCGCTGCCCAGGGGAGGGACAGCGATGACGCATGCCCGCGGCCACACACCCGAGAGCGGCGCCGCCCGCCCCGGCGCGCGCCGGGACCGCCGCGAGCAGACCCGCGCCGCCCTGCTCGCCGCCGCCGAGCGCCTCTGGGCCGAGCGCGGCATCCACGGCGCCTCGCTCGACGACATCGCGGCGGCCGCCGGACTCACCAAGGGCGCCGTCTACTCCAACTTCGCGGGCAAGACCGACCTGCTCCTCGCCCTCATGGAGCGCATCACCAGCGCCCGCACCCGCACCGACGTCTGCGACGAGCTCCGCGCCGCCGCCGAGGACGCCGACCGCACCGGCCGCCCGTCCCGCCGCGACTCCGACGAGGCCCCCCGCCGCCTCGCCCTCCTCCTGGTCGAGTTCTGGCTCTACGGGATGCGCGACTACGCCGCCGGGTGGCGCATCGCCGACTGGTACGCCGAACGCCGGGAACAGCTGGCCCGGGAACTGGAGCCCGCCGACGGCTCCGCCCCCGACGGCCCGGCCCCGGGCGAGCCGACTCCGGGCGACCGCGCCACCCTGACCATGGCCCTCGACTTCGGCCTGGCCTTCCAGCACCTCCTCGACCCCGTCCGGGTCCCGGCCGACCTCTACAGCACCGGCAAGACCCTCGTCCAGGGACGGCCCCGGCCCTGAACCGCCGGCGCCCGGGTCACGGGGTCGCCACGGGGACGATGTCGGGGGCGCCCCGGCGGCGGGCGTCGGCCTCCTGGTCGCCGTCCTGGGTCTGGGAGGCGCGTTCGGCCTCGACGCGCTTGCGGTAGTACTCGATCTCGCGGTCGCGCTGCTTCTTGGACCAGCCGAGGACGGGCGCGAGAAGGTCGGCGGCCTCCTGGGCGACGCCGACGCCGCGGTCCCACGTCTCGATGGAGATGCGGGTGCGGCGGGCGAGGACGTCGTTGAGGTGGCGGGCGCCCTCGTGGGTGGCGGCGTAGACGACCTCGGCGCGCAGGTAGTCGTCGGCGCCGTCCAGCGGCTTGGCGAGGTCGGGCCTGTCGGAGATGAGTTCGAGCAGGTCGTCCAGGAGCGTCCCGTAGCGGCGCAGCAGGTGCTCGATCCGGGCGACGTGCAGGCCGGAGCGCGAGGCGAGGCGGTGCCGCGCGTTCCACATGGCCTGGAAGCCGTCGCCGCCCACGAGCGGGATGCGGTCGGTGCAGGACTCGGCGACCTTGCCGTCGAGGCCGTGCGCGACGGCGTCGATGGCGTCCTTGGCCATGACCCGGTAGGTCGTGTACTTGCCGCCCGCCACGAGGACGAGGCCCGGGACGGGGTGCGCGACCACGTGCTCGCGGGAGAGCTTCGACGTCTCCTCGGTCTCGCCGGTGAGGAGGGGGCGCAGGCCCGCGTAGACGCCCTCCACGTCGTCATGGGTGAGCGGCGTGGTGAGGACGGCGTTGACGTGGTCCAGGACGTAGTCGATGTCGGCCTTGGACGCGGCGGGGTGCGCCCGGTCGAGGTCCCAGGCGGTGTCGGTGGTGCCGATGATCCAGTGGCGGCCCCAGGGGATCACGAACAGCACCGACTTCTCGGTGCGCAGGATGATCCCGGTCGCGGAGTGGATGCGGTCCTTGGGCACCACCAGGTGGATGCCCTTGGACGCCTTCACGTGGATCTGGCCGCGCCCGCCGACGAGCTCCTGGATGTCGTCGGTCCACACGCCGGTGGCGTTGACGACCTGCTTGGCGCGGACCTCGCTGGTCGTGTTGCCCTCAAGGTCGCGGATGCGCAGGCCGGTGACGCGCTCCCCCTCGCGCAGGAACCCCAGGCACTGCGTGCGCGAGGCGATCTGGGCGCCGTACTCCGCGGCCGTCCGCAGGGCGGTCATGACGAAGCGGGCGTCGTCGACCATCGCGTCCCAGTACTGGATCGCCCCGGTGAAGGCGTCCTTGCGCAGGGACGGCGCGAGGCGCAGCGCCCCGCGGCGCGTCAGGTGGCGGTGGTGCGGGACGCCGCGCGTGCTGCCCATCTGGAAGGCCAGCGCGTCGTAGAGGGCCACGCCCGCCCCGAGGTACGCGCGCTCCCACACGCGGTGCGTGGTCGGCAGCATGAACGGGACGGGCTGCACCAGGTGCGGCGCGATCTGCTGGAGCAGCAGCGAGCGCTCGGTCAGCGCCTCCCGGACGAGGTCGAAGTTGTACTGCTCCAGGTACCGCAGCCCGCCGTGGATCAGCTTGGACGAGCGGGACGACGTGCCGGACGCGAAGTCGCGGGCCTCGACCACCGCCACGGACAGGCCCCGGGTGGCCGCGTCGAGCGCCGCGCCGGCGCCGACGATGCCGCCGCCGACGACGACCACGTCGAACTCCTCGCGGGCCATGCGGTCGAGCGCCGCCGCGCGCTCGGCCGGGCCGAGCCGCGAGCTTCCAAGACCGGTCACCGGTGATCCCGTCATCGCGCATCCCCCCACAGCGGTTCGGTTTCCGAACGGTTCTTACCCAAGAGTAAGGACCGGTTCACACCGAGATGCGAAAGAACGGGCGTGGGGTCGCTCTCAGTCGGTGGACTGGCCGGGGGCCACGACGACCTGGACCCGCTGGAACTCCTTCAGCTCGGTGTATCCCGCGGTGGCCATCGAGCGGCGCAGCGCGCCGATGAGGTTCATGGAGCCGTCCGCGACGTGGGACGGGCCGTGCAGGATCTGCTCCATCGTCCCGATCGTCCCGATCTCGATGCGGGTGCCGCGGGGGACGTCGCCGTGGTGGGCCTCGCTGCCCCAGTGGTAGCCGCGCCCGGGCGCCTCGGTGGAGCGGGCGAACGGGGAACCGACCATCACGGCGTCGGAGCCGCAGGCGAACGCCTTGGCGATGTCGCCACTGTTGACCATGCCGCCGTCGGCGATCACGTGCACGTAGCGGCCGCCGGACTCGTCCATGTAGTCGCGGCGCGCGGCGGCCACGTCGGCGACCGCGGTCGCCATCGGGACGGCGACGCCGAGGACGGTCCGCGTCGTGTGCCCGGAGCCGCCGCCGAACCCGACCAGCACGCCGGCCGCGCCGGTGCGCATCAGGTGCAGCGCCGCGGTGTAGGTGGAGCAGCCGCCGACGATCACGGGGACGTCGAGGTCGTAGATGAACTGCTTGAGGTTCAGCGGCTCGGCGCGCCCCGACACGTGCTCGGCGGACACGGTCGTCCCGCGGATCACGAACAGGTCGACGCCGGCGTCGATCACGGCCTTGTGGAACTGGGCCGTGCGCTGCGGCGACAGCCGCGCCGCGACCGTGACGCCCGCCTCGCGGACCTCCTCGATCCGGCGGCCGATCAGCTCCTCCTTGATCGGCTCGGAGTAGATCTCCTGGAGCCGCTGGGTGGCGCGGACGTCGTCCAGCGAGGCGATCTCGGCGAGCAGCTGCCCCGGGTCGTCGTAGCGCGTCCAGAGCCCCTCGAGGTCGAGCACGGCCAGGCCGCCGAGCCGTCCGACGGCGATCGCCGTCGCCGGGCTGACGACGCTGTCCATCGGCGCGACGACCAGCGGCATGTCGAACCGGTAGGCGTCGATCTGCCAGGCGACGCTGACCTCCTCGGGATCGCGCGTCCGGCGGGACGGCACGATGCCGATGTCGTCGAAGGCGTACGCCCGGCGGCCGCTCTTGCCACGGCCGATCTCCACCTCAGCAGCCACTGCGCCCTTCCTCCACCTGAATCGGTCTTCCCGCGGTTCGCGGGACCAAGCCCCGGAAGAGCTTACGTCAGGTCACCGGCCCTGGTAGTTGGGGGCCTCCACCGTCATCTGGATGTCGTGCGGGTGGCTCTCGCGCAGGCCCGCGACGCTGATGCGCATGAGCTGGCCCCGCTCCTGGAGCTCGGGGACGGTGCGGGTGCCCGCGTACCACATCGACTGGTGGAGACCGCCGACGAGCTGGTGCGCGACGTTGGCGAGGGGACCGCGGTAGGGGACCTGGCCCTCGACGCCCTCGGGGATCAGCTTCTCCTCGGCGTTGACGTCGGCCTGGGCGTAGCGGTCCTTGGAGTAGGAGGCGCCGCGCTCGCGGTTGCGCATCGCGCCGAGCGAGCCCATGCCGCGGTAGGACTTGTACTGCTTGCCGTGGACGAAGATCAGCTCGCCCGGGGACTCCTCGACGCCGGCGAGCAGGCTGCCGAGCATCACGGTGTCGGCGCCCGCGACCAGGGCCTTGGCGATGTCGCCCGAGTACTGCAGGCCGCCGTCCCCGATCACCGGGACGCCCGCCGCCTTCGCCGCGCGGGCCGCCTCGAAGATCGCGGTGATCTGCGGGACGCCGACGCCGGCGACGATGCGGGTGGTGCAGATCGAGCCGGGGCCCACCCCGACCTTGATCGCGTCGGCGCCCGCGTCCACCAGCACCTGGGCGCCCGCCGCGGTGGCGACGTTCCCGCCGACGACCTGGACCGACGAGTTGCCCTTGATCGCGGCGATCGTGTCGGCGACGCCCTTGGAGTGGCCGTGCGCCGTGTCCACGATGATCACGTCGGTGCCGGCCTCGATGAGGGCGCGAGCGCGGCGCAGCGCGTCCTCGCCGACGCCCACGGCCGCGGCGACGAGCAGGCGGCCGTCGGCGTCCTTGGTGGAGTCGGGGTACTGCTCGCTCTTGGTGAAGTCCTTGGTGGTGATCAGGCCCTTGAGGCGGCCCTCGCCGTCGACGAGCGGGAGCTTCTCCACCTTGTTGCCCGCGAGCAGGCGGAACGCCTCCTCGCGGGAGACGTCCACCGGGGCGGTGATGAGCGGCATCGGCGTCATCACCTCGCGGACGGAACGCGACAGGTCCGTCTCGAAGCGCATGTCGCGGTTGGTCACGATGCCGACGAGCACGCCGCGCACGTCGGTGACCGGCACGCCGGAGATCCGGTAGCGGGCGCACAGCTCCTCGACGTCGGCGAGCGTGGCGTCCGGCAGGCAGGTCACCGGGTTGGTGATCATCCCCGCCTCGGAGCGCTTGACCCGGTCGGCCTCCGCGGCCTGCTCCTCGATCGACATGTTGCGGTGCAGCACGCCGATGCCGCCCTGGCGCGCCATCGCGACCGCGGTGCGGGCCTCGGTCACCGTGTCCATCGCCGCCGAGACGAGCGGGATCCGCAGCGAGATCTCGCGGGTCAGCCGGGTCGTGGTGTCGGCCTCGCCGGGCTGCAGGTCGGAGTAGCCCGGCAGCAGGAGCACGTCGTCGAAGGTCAGGCCCTGCGGGAGGAACTTGTCGGGCTCGGCGGCGGGGTTCATGACAACCTTCCCGTGGTGGTGGCGGCATCGGGCCAGGTCACAAGGGACCCTGTCCCCATGGTAGGGGCTGGGCCGACGGCCGGGCGGGCTTTGGGCGCGGCGCTCACGTGGTCTTGATGACATCTGCCAACACGCCGGGCGCTCCTTCGCATTCCCCTCCGTGCACGCGCGCTTCGCGCTCGTTCGCGCACGGAGGAGGCCGGGGGGTGCACCTCCCGGGGCGTCCCGCAGTAGCGTGGGGGTGTGCACGACGATGCTCCGCTCGACCCGTTCGCCGGAGATCCGGAGGATCCGGCGGCGGCGCTCGGCGACCCGGGCGACGAGACCGCTCCGCTCAGCGTGACGGAGCGGGAGGACGTGCTGGCCGACCTCGCCGACCTGGAGGTCTTCCGGGCCCTGCTGGAGCCGCTCGGGGTGCGCGGCCTCACGGTCGACTGCGGCGACTGCGGCAAGATGCACTACATCGACTGGGAGCTGCTGCACGGCAACCTGCGCCACCTGCTCGACGAGGGCCTCCCCCGCGTGCACGAGCCCGCGCTCTCCCCCGATCCCGTCGACTACGTCAGCTGGGAGTACGCCCGCGGCTACGTCGACGGCGTGATCGACAGCGAAGAGGGGCGCGACGAGAACTGACCGCCCGAGCCCGCACCGATCCGGACGCGAGGGGCGCGGGGCGCCGTCAGTCGTCGGTGGGGCGGTTCTGGTAGTCGAGGGCGCGTTTGCGGGCCAGGCGGCGCAGATCGTCGAGACGGGGACGCGGGTCGGCGAGCGGCTGCGCGTCGGGCCTCTCCACCGGCTCCGCGAACATCGTCGGGGCCTCCTGCCTGCGCGGAAGGCGGCGCGGCAGGTGACGGGGGAAGGGCCCGTCCGGGCGGCGCCTGAGCTGCCGGCCCTCACCGCGGTCCGGGGCCTCGGACGGCGTGCGCGCGGCGGGGCGTCCCGCCTCCGGGGCCGGGCGCACGGGCGGCCGCGGACGCTGGAGCGCGCCGGCGTCGGTGTCGGCCGTCGTGTCGACCTCCTCCGCCACGCCGGACGCGGCCGGCGTCGGGGACGCCGTGGTGCGTTCGGCGACGCCGCCGCCCGCGGCCGCGACGCCGCTGCTGGCGAGGACGGCGCCGGCCACGCCCAGGGCCACGATGGTGCGCGGCCCGCGGCGGCGCGGGCCGGGCCCCGACGGGGCCGGCGGTTCGGGGGCGTCGCAGGCCGGGTCGTCGACGTCGACGATCAGGGCGCGCAGGAGCCGCACCGCGGGGTCGCGGTCGTCGGAGGGCTCCGCGGGGTCGCGGTCGTCGTCCTGCGGGACGGCGGGGCGGGCTTCGGCCCGGGCCTCGCCGGGGCTCTCACCAGGAGCGGCGGAACCGGCAGCGCCTCGGGCCGCCAGCGACTCGAAGAGCGCGTCGGTCCGCCGGACTGCGGAAAGGTCCACGGGCGGGACGGCAGGCGGACGGGACCGCGGCGCCTGCGCCGGGGCGTCGCCGCGGCGGGCGGGGTCGTCCGGATCCGGGGCGCCCCGCAGGCCGGTGAGGGGGCCGCGCTCCGTCAAGCGATCGACTCCTCTCTGGCCATCGCGCGCAGCCGGGCCAGGGCCCGGTGCTGCGCGACCCGTACCGCCCCCGCGGACATGCCCAGCACATTACCGGTCTCCTCCGCCGACAGGCCCGCGACGACCCGCAGCAGCACGAGCTCGCGCTGGTGCTCGGGCAACCGGGTGAGCAGGTCGCGGGCGCGCTGCGCCTCGATGTAGCGGACCACCGTCTCCTCGGGGCCCGGGCGGTCGTCCGGACCGTCCGGCAGGTCCTCGGTGGGGACGGCGGCGCGGACCGCGCTGCGCAGCGCGTCCGCGATCTTGTGCGCGGCGATGCCGAAGACGAAGGACGCGAACGGCCGGCCCATGTCCCGGTAGCGGGGCAGGGCCGACAGGACGGCGATGCAGACCTCCTGCGCCACGTCGTCGGCGATGTGGTACTGCCCGGAGACCCGGCCGAGCCGGGCCCGGCAGTACCGGACGATCATGGGCCGCACCTCGGCGATGAGGACCTCGATGGCGCCCGGGTCGCCCTGCACGGCGAGATGGGTCAGCTCCCTGAGGTCGCCGTCGCCCGCGTCGGCGGCGCGCAGCGCCCGCGCCGAACGGGGGGCGGGAGGGGCGGGCCCGTTCGAGGGGTCGGCAGCACGCGCGGCCATGGTTCCGGCGAAGCTTCCCTCGGTCACGTCAAGCATGATGCCCAGCACCCCCGGGCGTGTCTCCACTGTCGTCTACAACGGAATGGTCACAGTGCGGGAGCGAACCTGGAGTTATTACGCGTCGTGGTCATCGCGCTGCCGGGCGTGGCGGACTTCTGCGGGCGAAGACGCGCTTTCTCCGGCGGCGGGACGGCCACCCGGCCGGGACGCGGCGAGGCCCCCGCCCGGACGGACGGGGGCCTCGCCTACGCTCCCCGGACGGGACGAGCCCGCCGGTCGGCCGATCTCAGTGGCCGTGACCGTGGCCGTGGCCGTGGCCGCCGCCGGCGGCCTCGTCGGCCTCCTCCGGCTTGTCGACCACGAGCGCCTCGGTGGTGAGGAGCATGCCCGCGATGGAGGCGGCGTTGGTGACCGCCGAGCGGGTGACCTTCACCGGGTCGATGACGCCCTGGGCGATCAGGTCGCCGTACTCGCCGGTGGCGGCGTTGTAGCCGTGCCCGGCCTGCAGCGCCTCCACCTTGGAGACGACGACGTAGCCCTCCTGGCCGGCGTTCTCGGAGATCCAGCGCAGCGGCTCGGGCAGCGCGCGGCGGACCGCCTCGGCGCCGGTCGCCTCGTCGCCGGACAGGCCGAGGGCGCCGAAGCCCTCCTTGGCGACGTGCACCAGGGCGCTGCCGCCGCCGGAGACGATGCCCTCCTCGATCGCCGCGCGGGTCGCCGAGATGGCGTCCTCCAGGCGGTGCTTCTTCTCCTTCAGCTCCACCTCGGTGGCGGCGCCGACGCGCAGCACGCAGACGCCGCCGGCCAGCTTGGCCAGGCGCTCCTGCAGCTTCTCGCGGTCCCAGTCGGAGTCGCTGTTCTCGATCTCCACCTTGATCTGGTTGATCCGGGCGGTGACCTCGTCCGCCGAGCCCTCGCCGTCGACGATGGTGGTGGCGTCCTTGGTGACGGTGATCCGGCGGGCGCGGCCGAGGTCCTCCAGCCCGATCGAGTCGAGCTTGAGGCCGATCGCCTCGCTGACGACCTGGCCGCCGGTCAGGGTGGCCATGTCGCCGAGCATCGCCTTGCGGCGGTCGCCGAAGCCGGGCGCCTTGACCGCGACGGACAGGAAGGTGCCGCGGATCTTGTTGGCGACGAGCAGCGCCAGCGCCTCGCCCTCGACGTCCTCGGCCACCACGAGCAGCGGCTTCTTGGTCTGGGCGACCTTCTCGGCCAGCGGCAGGAACTCCTGCACGTTGGAGATCTTGCCGTCCACGATCAGCACGTAGGCGTCCTCCAGGACGGCCTCCATGCGCTCGTGGTCGGTGACCATGTGCGGCGACAGGTAGCCCTTGTCGAACTGGAGGCCCTCGGTGAACTCCAGTTCGAGGCCCATCGTGTGGGCCTCCTCGACGGTGATGACGCCGTCCTTGCCGACCTTCTCGAACGCCTCGGCGATCAGCTCGCCGATCTGCGGGTCCTGCGCGGAGATGGTCGCGACGTGCGCGATCTCGCCCTTCTCCTCGACCTCGCGGGCCGACTTCAGCAGCTGGTCGGAGACGTACTGGGCGGCCGCGTCGATGCCCCGCTTGAGGGCGAGCGGCGAGGCGCCGGCCGCCACGTTGCGGGTCCCCTCGCGGACCAGCGCCTGCGCGAGGACGGTCGCCGTGGTGGTGCCGTCGCCCGCGATGTCGTTGGTCTTGGTCGCCACTTCCTTGGCGAGCTGGGCCCCGAGGTTCTCGTAGGGGTCCTCCAGCTCCACCTCGCGGGCGATGGTGACGCCGTCGTTGGTGATCGTCGGCGCGCCGAACTTCTTGTCGATGACGACGTTGCGGCCGCGCGGGCCGATCGTCACCTTGACGGCGTCCGCGAGAGCGTTGACGCCGCGCTCAAGAGCCCGGCGAGCGTCCTCCTCGAACTCCAGGATCTTCGCCATGCGGATACTCCTCTTTCACGCGATCCGCCCCGGCGGGCCGCCCGAAGGCGGCGCCGACCGGGGCGGGTGCATCACGTCTCGGTGATTACTTCTCGATGACCGCGAGCACGTCGCGGGCCGAGAGGACGAGGTATTCCTCGCCGTTGTACTTGACCTCGGTGCCGCCGTACTTGCTGTAGAGCACGACCTCGCCGACCTTGACGTCGACGGGGACGCGCTCGCCCTTGTCGTCGACGCGACCCGGGCCAACGGCAAGGACGGTGCCCTCCTGGGGCTTCTCCTTGGCGGTGTCCGGAATCACCAGGCCCGACGCGGTGGTGGTCTCGGCCTCAAGCGGCTGGACGACGATGCGGTCCTCAAGCGGCTTGAGAACAACCTTGGTGGCGGTCGTCACGATCTGACCTCCCCTTCGATTGGTCCTCGGCCGGCCACGGATGACCGACCAGCACATGTGACAGAAGAGGCGACCCTGGACCGGCCTGCCGTCGCGGGTGCCAGACCGACCTTCGTCGCTGTATTTGGCACTCTACCCTTGAGAGTGCCAGTCGTGAGACTATTCCGTGCCCGGTACCCCGTCAACACGGACACGGGCCCGCCCGGCGACCGTCTCCAGAGGTTCACCCGCGGCCGCCGTCCGGTCTCCGCCGTCCGGCTCGGCCGCTAACTTCCACCCTATGGACATCGCGTCGTTCCGGGCCCTGAGCACCCCCTCCGGCCAGGCGCTCCTGAGGGAGACGGCCGAGGCGGACGTGAGCGAGGACGGACTGCTCGCCACGGCGTCCCGCCTGCGGGAGCGGCACGATCCCGCGCTCGTGGCCGCCGCGCTGACGCAGGTCCGGTTGCGCAAAAGGGCACGGGCCAAGTTCGGGGCGGACGCCGACCGCATGTACTTCACGCAGGCGGGGCTTGAGCAGTCGACGCGCGCGAGCGTGGCGGCCTACCGTGCCGGAAGGTTCGCGGACCGGCCGCCCGGCGCGCGCGTGCTGGAGCTCGGATGCGGGATAGGCGCCGACCTCATCGCCCGAGCGCGCGCGGGCCTGGCCGGGGACGGCGTGGAACTGGACCCGCTGACCGCCGAGGTGGCCCGTGCCAACCTGGCCGTCTTCGGGCTGGACGGTCTCGCCTCCGTCCGCGTCGGGGACGCCACCGAGGAGGACCCGTCCGGGTTCGACGCGGTCTTCGCCGATCCTGGGCGGCGCACGGCGCGGGGCCGTGTCTTCGATCCCCGTTCGTATGAGCCGCCGCTCGACGTCGTCCTGGCCATGGCCGGCCAGGTGCCCGCGGCCTGCGTGAAGGTCGCGCCCGGCATCCCGCATGAGGCCGTACCGGACGACGCGGAGGCCGAGTGGATCTCGGTAGGGGGCGAGGTCAAGGAAGCAGCCCTCTGGCTGGGCGGGCTGGCCGGGCCGGTGGGTCGGCGGGCCACTCTCCTCGCGTCCGACACCCATCTCTCGGGAACAGAGCCCCAGGTGTGGACCCTGACTCCCCAAGGTCTGGACGACCCGGACGTACGCGCGTGGGGCCGTTACCTGTACGAGCCTGATGGCGCCGTGATCCGGGCCCACTTGGTCGGCGAAGTCGCGGAACTGGTCGGGGGCGGCTTGGCGGACCCGCACATCGCGTACGTCACCTCCGACGAGCTGCGCCCGACGCCCTTCGCCTCCGCCTACGAGGTGGAGGACGTGATGGCGTTCTCCGTGAAGCGGCTGCGCGCCGAGCTGCGCCGCCGCGAGATCGGCGTGCTGACCGTCAAGAAGCGCGGTTCCGCCGTCGACGTCGACCGGCTCCGCCGCGACCTCGGCTTCGGCGGGCGCCGCGCGGGCCGCGGCGCCAAGGAGCTGACCGTCGTGGTGACGCGCGTGGGGCGCGATCCCGTCGCCCTGCTGACGCACCCCGTCGCGGGGGCCTGACCGGCCGGTCGCCGGGGCCTGACCCGCCCGGGGCGGGCTCCGCCCGGCAACCCTGCCCAAAGATCTCCCACTGGGCGGCGCAGCACCAAGGGGGACCAGGCGACGCGCCATGGCGGTGCAAATCATCGATGCTTTCCGGCATTGCGCGCACCAGGGATTGCGGCCACCTGGCAAGGGCACGGCGCGGCGCGGGAATCGGCGCGCCGAGATCAACCGGCGCGAAAAACACCAAGGCAGGTTCACCGGCCGGGACGCCCGTCCCCCTAAAGCCCTCCCGAAAAGGCCCGGAACCCGCCCCTCGGCATCACTCCCGACGCCTGCGCGTCGGGCGGGCGTGGCCGTCCCCGGGGTTCGGGAACTGCCGATGTTGGACGAGATGTACGGACAGAACGGCACCCGGAACGCCGGACCCGTCCCGCGCCGCCCGCCACCGCCCACCCCACCTATCCCCCCAACACGGGCAATATGCCTGAAGCGGGAAAGTAACCATGCATTCGGCTATATCTCGCTATCCCGTCTAGTCGGATAACAGGCGCATTCCGCAGAACTCGCAATCTTCTCTGCTACCCGTTTTGGCCGCGCTCTACACGCACTACAGTGGCCACTCCAGAGATTCATTTGCCGTGCGTCATTTCGTCGCGCCGGCACACGAAGGAGCATCGGGTGGAAACGAATCACAACTTCCTGCAGACGGGGGGTCAACCGGTCTCGGATCGGATGCGGGAGTTGCTCGCCCGTGCGGCGCAGGACCACGTCTACGAACAGCGTTCACAGGGTCAGGTCCTCGACGAGATCCGCCAGCGCCTGGAAGGCATGGAGTGGCTTCTCCGCGAGGTCCGGGAGCGCGAGCTCAGCGGGCTGACCGGACAGATCGAGAGCGTCCGCGGGCAGGTCGACGACCTGTCCGGCAAGCCCCCTGAATGGGCCGAGGGCCTGGCCGAGCACATCGAGGCGTTCGGCGAGCGGGTCAAGCCCGTCGCCGAGCTGCCCGCGCTGTGGGCCGACGTCGGCGTGGTGGCCGAGAACGTCGACGAGGGCCTGACCCGCATCCAGGCCGTCCTCGACTCCGCGCAGCAGATCACCGACGCCACGCAGCAGGCGTCGCAGCGCATGGACGAGATGACCAAGCGGCTGGACAAGCTCCAGGGCAGCATGGAGGCCGCGTCCGTCCGCTTCAACCGGCTCGACAAGTCGCTCGCGGAGCTCGGCCACCGGTCCGAGCGGCTCGAACACTCCGTCAACGGGGTCACCTCACGGGTCGACCAGGCGCTCGGCGAGATGGCCGAGCGCATGGAGCAGGGTCTTGAAGCGGTCAACGGCCGGGTCGAGGGCGTCGGCGGCCGCCTCGACGGGCTCGACGGGCGGCTGGACGGCGTCGACGGGCGCCTCGAAGGGGTCTCGGGCAAGCTGGGCGGGCTGGACGGCCGGTTCGAGAGCGTCGACGGGCGGCTCGACGGGCTCGGCGAGCGGATCAACCGGCTGCCCGCCACGCTGGAGATCGCCGAGGTGCACCGGCTGCTGGCCGAGATCGCGCGGCGCCCGGCGGCCGAGTACGGCGACCGGTTCGACGCGCTGGAGAAGCACCTCGCCGAGGCCGTCGACCCGCTGATCGAGGAGCTGCGCGCCCGGCCCGACCGCGACGAGGTCAAGGCCACCATGTCGCAGATCGCCGAGACCGCCTACAGCGACGTCGCCAAGCGCATGGACGAGTTCTCCCGCAGGTTCGAGGACGTGCACGACGACGTCCGCAAGCGCATCGAGAACATCCACGAGGAGGTCGCCAAGCGGGTCGACAGCGCGCTGGAGGAGTTCACCACCCAGGTCGACATCGTCTCCCGCCGCGTCGAGTCCGTGCACGCCGACGTCGCCAAGCAGGTCGGGACCATGCAGGAGGACGTCGCGCGGCAGGTCAGCGGCGTCCACCACGACTTCGGCAAGCGGATCGGCGACATCCACCAGGACGTCACGCGCCAGGTCGGCAGCATCCACGACGACGTCGCCAAGCAGGTCGGGACCATGCAGGAGGACGTCGCGCGGCAGGTCGGCGGCGTCCAGGCCGAATTCGCGAGGCGGGTGGAGAGCATGCAGGACGAGGCCGCGCGGCGCGCCGACGCGGCGCAGGCGGATTTCGCCAAGCGCTTCTCCCATGTCGAGGACGAGGTCGGCCGGAAGGTGGACGGCGTCCACGACGATGTGTCCAAGCAGGTCAACGCGGTGCACGAGGACGTGCTGAAGCGGCTGTCCACCCTGGAGGAGACCATGCTCGCGCTCGCCGAGGCGCTGCTGCGTCCCCGCCGCGAGACCAAGGACTGACGAGCGTCCGGGTGGGGCCGGCGCGGGCCCCACCCGGCATCCTGATACCTCCCGGTATTCGCGGCATTCGTCCCGCGAACCGCCGGGACGACCGAAGATGCTTCGTTCATGTCACCCCGATGACGTGCGTTTTGTTACTTTCCGTCTTCGCAAAATCACTCCCAATACCCTTCGGAATCCGTTTTCATGGATCAGGTGACCCACCTACCGGCTCCCTGCCTGCCGACCGGCGTCCCGCCCGGGCACACCACCCTGCGATGGGTGGAGGAGTGCCTCGGCAAGGGCGCCGAGGTCCGCATGGTGCGGCCCCTCGCCGGCGGCTCCGCCCACGCCAACCACGCCCTCCTCGTCGAGAGCCGCTCCGGCGAGGCGCACCACCTCGTCCTGCGCCGCTGGACCTCCCGCGAGACGGCTCCCCGCCACTGCTACGGCGACGCCGAGTTCTCCCCCGAGCGCGAGATCGCGGCGCTCGCGCTGCTCGCCAGCGGGAAGATCGCCGCACCGTCCCTCGTGGCCGCCGACCCGTCGGGCGCCTACTGCGACGTCCCGGCCCTGCTCCTCACCCGGCTCCGGGGCCATCCGCCGCGCCCGTCCCACGACGACCTTCCCGAGTACCTGATCCAGCTCGCCGCCGCGCTGCTGTCGGTGCACGAGCTGAACGGCGCGTCCACGATGCCGCCCTACGTCCCGCACAACCGCCTCGACGTGCGGCTCCCGCCCAAGCACGCGCTCCGCCCCGACCTGTGGGAGCGCGCCTTCGAGGTCGCCGCCCGGCCCGCCCCGGAGGCGCCCGACCGGTTCATCCACCGCGACTACCACGCCGACAACACCCTGTGGTCGTACGGCAGGCTCACCGGCATCGTCGACTGGTCGGACGCCTCGTCCGGCCCCGTCTCGGTCGACCTCGCCTGCATGCGCCGCGGCCTGGCCCTGCGTTACGGCGCGTCCGTCGCCGACCGCTTCCTGTGCTCCTTCGACCAGGTCTCCGGCGGCCACGCGCACGACCCCTACTGGGACGTCCGCGGCCTCCTCGACCTGCTCCCCGAGGACGGCGTCCGCATGATCGACGAGCCGCAGGTCCCCCTCTACGAGGACTACCTCGACCGGCTCCTCGCCCAGTGCTGAGAGCTGTGCTGAGAAAGTCGTCCTGAGGCGCCGCCTCGCGGGGGCGGCGCCGCGGGCGTTCAGAGCAGGGTGACGGCCTCGATCGGGAGGCTGGAGTCGGCGGGCAGTTCCAGCTGGGACGGGCCGACGCCGGAGGCGACCAGCTCCGACCCCAGCGCGGCGACCATGGCGCCGTTGTCGGTGCACAGCTTCGGGCGCGGGACCCGCAGGTGCACCCCGGCGGCCGCGCAGCGCTCCGCGGCGAGGGCGCGCAGCCGCGAGTTGGCCGCGACGCCGCCGCCGATCAGCAGGTGGTCGACGCCGTTGTCCTTGCAGACCTTCAGCGCCTTCTGCGTCAGGACGTCGACGACGGCCTCCTGGAAGGACGCCGCGACGTCGGCGACCGGCACGGGCTCGCCCGCCCGCTCCTTCGCCTCGACCCAGCGCGCCACGGCCGTCTTCAGGCCGGAGAACGAGAAGTCGTAGGTGCCGTCGTTGTACTTGCCGCGCGGGAACGCGATCGCGGCCGGGTCGCCCTCGCGGGCCATGCGGTCGATGACGGGCCCGCCGGGGAACCCGAGGTCGAGGACCCGGGCGACCTTGTCGAACGCCTCGCCCGCCGCATCGTCCACGGTGCTGCCCAGGGGCCGGACATCGCTCGCCACGTCCGGGACCAGCAGCAGGGAGGAGTGGCCGCCCGAGACCAGCATCGCCACGCACGGCTTCGGCAGCGGGCCGTGTTCGAGCTGGTCGACGCACACGTGCGCGGCCAGGTGGTTGACGCCGTAGAGCGGCTTGCCGAGCGACAGCGCGTACGCCTTGGCGGCGGCGACGCCGACCATCAGCGCGCCCGGCAGCCCCGGGCCCGCGGTGACCGCGAACGCGTCCACGTCGGCGAACGCCACCCCGGCGTCCGCGAGGGCGCGCTCGACGGTCGGCCCCATCGCCTCCAGGTGCGCCCGCGACGCGACCTCCGGCACGACGCCGCCGAACCGGGCGTGCTGGTCCACGCTGGAAGCGATCGCGTCCGCCAGCAGCGTGTGCCCGCGCACGATCCCGACCCCGGTCTCGTCGCAGGAGGTCTCGATGCCGAGCACCAGTGGCTCGTCCCGAATCACGTGAGTCTCCCTGTCTCGCCGTTCGCCCTGTCTTCCCGCCCGCTTCCCGGGCGCCTTCCGCCGCCGCGGTTCATTCGGCCCTGGTGAAGCCCATGGGCGGCCGGTCGCGGAGCTTGCGGCACATGACGATCGCGTCCACGTCCGAGGGCTGGTAGTAGCGCTTGCGGAGGCCGACCCGCTCGAAGCCGAACCGCTCGTACAGGCGGTGGGCGGCGTCGTTGTCGGCCCGGACCTCCAGGAACACCGACTCGCTGCCGCGCCGGACGGCCTCCTCCAGCAGGGCGGTGAGCAGCACCGCGCCGATGCCGCCCTTGCGGCGGTCCGCGCGGACCCCGATGGTCTGCACGTCGGCCTGCCCGCCCGCCGCGGCGAGGCCCGCATAGCCGACGATCTCGCCGTCGGGCGTCTCCGCGACGACGTAGTGCCGGGTGCGGGGCTGGTCGGCGAGCTCGCCGGCGAGCATCTCCTCGCTCCAGGTGTCCTCCGGGAACAGCACGCGGTCCAGCCGGTGGACGGCCGGAAGGTCCGCCTCGGTCATGGTCCGCAGGACGACGTCGCTCACGCCGGCGTCACCTTCTTGCGGGGGCCCGGCTCCTTCGCGTCCGGCCGGCGCAGGTAGAGGGGCTCCGGCGGCAGCAGCTCGGGGCCCTTCAGGCCCGACAGCCGCGCGACGACGAGCTCGGCGAGGGCGCTCGCGGTGGGCAGCAGCGGCTCGTGCCCGGAGTCGCCGAGGACCTCCGGGTACAGCGCCGCGCCCTCGCCCACGACGGGCAGCCCCTCGGGCGCGCCCTCCAGGACGTCCGCCGCCGGGCCCACGGCGGGCTCGGTGGCGCGAAACCGCGCCGACTCGTACCGCGCCCAGTAGACCTCCTTGCGGCGGGCGTCGGTCGCCACGGCGAACGGCCCGTCCCGCTTGGTGGCCCAGGCCATGATGTCGAGCGTGCAGACGCCGTGCACGGGGACGCTGAGCGCCTCGCCCATCGCGCGGGCGGTGACCAGCCCGACCCGCAGGCCCGTGTAGGGCCCCGGCCCGACGCCGACGGCGATCGCGCTGAGGTCGCCCGGCGCCGCGCCCGCCTCCGCCATCACCTCCGCGATGGACGGGGTGAGCAGCTCGGTGTGGCGCCGCCGGTCGACGGCCTCCGCGAGACCGCGCGGCACCGCGCCCTCGCCCGGGGTCCACTCGTACAGCGCCACGGTGATCGCGGCGGTCGCGGTATCGAAAGCCAAGACCAGCACGGGTTGTAAGCCTACCGGCCGCCGGCACGGGGTCGTCCGGCTCTTTCGCAGCCGGGTTCGGACGGATCGGCGCGGGTTCGAGCGGATCGCCCGCCGGCTCAGGCCCGGCTCAGCGCGGTGACGACGGCCTTGGTGACGTCGGTGGCGCCGCCGGTGGCGGCGTCCGACGACAGGGGGTCTCCCTTGTCCGAGCCCGAGTAGTGGACGGTGACCAGGACGTTGGCGACCCGGACGTTGCCGACGGCCTCGCCGGAGCCCTGGTTGTCGTCCACGCTGTAGACGATGTAGCCCTCGTCGCCGACGCCGGTGAGCCGGATCTTGTCGGTGAGCTTCTGCCCGGCCAGCAGCGCCTTGCCGGACTCGTCGGCGGTCCGCTCGGCCGCGAAGGTCCTGCGGGCGGACTCCGTGGGCGAGGCCGCGCCCCCGCCCGCGATCGCGCGCAGCTCGATGGTGAGCTGCCGCCTCCGCTCGCCCGCGTAGGCGCCCCAGACGCACTGGTTCTGCTGGTCGCCGCCCTGGTAGTTGTCGGCCTCGGTGCGCTCGGACTCGGGCGCCAGCCGCTTGATCAGGTCGTCGCCGACGATCGTGCAGGAGTCGGGGACGGCGGTGCGCTCGCCCTTGGCCGTCGGGGAGTTGTCGGTGGCGCCGCTGCCGACGACCTGGCCGGCGCTCTTGTCGCCGCTCGCGCCGACGCCCGCCAGGACGGCGAACGCCGCGAACCCGCACACGGCGACACCGGCGACGACGCCGCCGAGGACGACGGCCCAGCGCCGCCCGTTCCGGCGCTCGCGCGCCCGGTGGCTGCCGGTGCGGTATCCGCCGCTCCCGCCGCGACGGGTCCCGCCGCCCGCCCGGTATCCGCCGCTTTCGTTGCGGTATCCGCCGCTTTCGTTGCGGTATCCGCCGCTACCCGTCTCGTACGGGCCGGTCTCCCGCTGGTACGGGCCGCTGCCCGGCCGTCCGGAGGAGTACCGCTCGTAGCGGTCGTCGCCCGTGCCGTCTCCACCGCCGTCCGGCCGGTAACCGCCGCCTGATCCCCGGCCACCGCCCGAAGCGCGGTAGCTGTCGCGGTAATTCCCGCTGCGATGGCTACCACTCACCGGCCCCACTCCCGTTCGGAATCGATATGTCGCGAAGGTGAGGTTCGTTCCGGCAAAGAGTACGACATCAAGCCGTAAAATGGACCAACCGGCCAGGCAAAAACCGTAGAAGTTGCCAGATCCAGATCATCCGGGGCCGAGTCGCAGGTCCGACCAGCGATCACCGACCCCGACGATCCTTACCTCGCGCCCCTCGCCGGGGCCCTCTCCGCGAGAAATGATCACTTCCAGCCGGTCGTCGGCGAGGCCCTCGGCGAGCCCTTCTCCCCATTCCACGATCGTCACCGAATCCTCGACCGACGCGTCGAGATCGAGATCGTCCAGTTCCGCGAAACCGCCCAGCCGGTAGGCGTCCACGTGCACCAGCGACGGGCCGCCCGCCAGCGACGGATGCACCCGGGCGATGACGAACGTGGGCGAGGTGATCGGGCCTCGCACCTTCAGCCCCTCGCCGATGCCCTGGGTGAGGGTCGTCTTGCCCGCGCCGAGGTGGCCCGTCATCACGAGCAGGTCGCCCGCCCGCAGCAGCCCGGCCAGGCGCAGCCCGAGCTCGCGCATGTCCTCGGCGGCGGGGACGGTGACGGTCACGGCTTTCACGCGGTGCGCTCCTCTTCCTCGTAGGCGGGACGGACCCGTTCGACCAGCCGGCGCAGCCCACCGGTCACCACGCCGGGGTACTCCAGCGGCAGCACGTGCCCGGCCTCCTCCACCTCTACCAGTTCCGCGTCCGGCAGCGCCTCGGCGATCCGGCGGGCGTGCTCCGCGGGGGTCAGCCGGTCGCGGCCGCCCGCCAGCACCAGTGTGGGCACGCCGCGGAGCACGTCCAGGCACCCGATCTTGTCGTGCGCCATCAGCGCCGGGTAGTACTCCGCGATCACGTCGATCGGCGTCTCCCTGATCATCTGCTCCAGGAAGCCCACCACCGACGGGCTGACGTACTTGTCGGCGAACGCCATCTTCCGCGTGACGACGAACGCCAGGTCGGCGCCGAGCCCGCGGGCCCTGTCGACGAGGTCGGCGCGGCGGCCGAGGCCGCGCAGCGTCCCGGGGGCGAGCGGCCGGACGGCCTTGGCGAGCACCAGCGGCAGGCCCAGCGTCATCTCCCCGAGGTCGCCGCAGGAGGTGTTCACCAGCGCCACGCCCACGACCCGCGACCCGAACAGCTCGGGGTGCCGGTCCGCCAGCGCCATGATCGACATACCGCCCATGGAGTGCCCCACGAGGACGATCGGACCGCCCGGCGGGACGGCCGCGTCCAGCACCGCGCGCAGGTCGTCGCCGGTCTGCTCGATCGTCGCGTCCCCGGGCCTGCCGCGTCCCGAACGGCCGTGGCTGCGCTGGTCCCAGAACACCAGCCGCAGCGAGCCCCGCAGATCGCGGCGCTGGTAGTGCCACGAGTCCTGGTTGAGGGTGTAGCCGTGGCTGAACACGACGGTGAGGTCGGCGTCGTCGGGGCCGTCCACCTCCACGTGCAGCGGGACGCCGTCGTCCGCCCGGACGGTCAGCTCCCGCCCGCGCAGCTCCCCGAAGGGCTCGGCCGCGTCGGGGTCGGGGCGCAGCCGCACCCGGCCGACGGCGAGGTGCCGCAGCCCGACCGCCGCCCCCACCCCCGCGGCGCCCACGCCCGCGACGACACCGGCGAGGCCGATCCTGCGCCTGTTCCTGCTGTCCATGACCGCGCCCCCTACAGCCCCCCACCCGGGTACGCCCTCGGCACCCGGGCTCCGATGCGGGTGACGATCTCATACGAGATCGTCCCCAGCGCCTCCGCCCACTCCTGCGCGGTCGGCTCGCCCCGGTCCCCCGGGCCGAACAGGACGATCTCGTCTCCCGCCGCGAGCGGGTCGTCGCCGAGGTCGACGACGAACTGGTCCATGCAGACCCGCCCGGCGATCGTCCTGCGGCGCCCGCCCGCGAGGACCTGCAGCACGTTGGACCCGTGCCGCGGGATCCCGTCCCCGTACCCCACGGGCACCACGGCCAGCGTGGTCTCCCGCTCGGTGTGGTAGGTGTGACCGTACGACACTCCGCTGCCCGCCGGAACCCGCTTGACCAGCGCCGCGTCCGCCACGAGCGTCATCGCGGGCCGCAGCCCGAACCCGCCGAGCGCCGGCACCGGCGTCAGCCCGTACGTCGCGATGCCGGGCCGGACGAGGTCGAAGCGCGCCTCCGGCAGCGTCAGCGCCGCCGCCGAGTTCGCGATGTGCCGCACCTCGAACCGCGCCCCCGCCTTCTCGGCGTGCGCGACCATCTCGGTGAACGCGCCGACCTGCGCCGCGATCGAGGGATGTCCGGGTTCGTCCGCGCAGGCGAAGTGCGACATGACCCCGGCCACCCGCACGTGCCCGGTGGCCTCGGCCTTGAGCGCCGCCTCGACCAGCGCCTCCCACCCGTCGCCCCGCGCGCCCCCGCGCGACATGCCCGTGTCGGCCTTGAGGTGGATCCGCGCCTCGCGCCCGGACAGCTCCGCCGCCCGGACGACCTCGTCCACCAGCCAGACCGCCCCCACGGTCAGGTCCACGCCCCGCGCGACGGCCTCCTCGTAGGGCTCGCCGGGAACGCCCAGGCAGACCAGCGTGCGGGCGGCGACCCCCGCGTCCCGCAGGCGCAGCGCCTCCGCCAGCTTCGCGACGCCCAGCCAGGACGCGCCGCCGGCGAGCGCCGCGCGGGCGGCCTCCACCAGCCCGTGCCCGTACGCCTCGGCCTTCACCATGGCCATCACCTCGGCGCCCCCCGCGCGCTCGCGCAGCACCCCGATGTTGTGGCCGATGGCGCCGAGATCGACCCGTGCCTCCGCAGGAACCCTCATGGTCACCCAGTCTGCCGTCCCCACCCCCATGCCCGCGCCTCATCCCCCAGGTCACGGCCGGAACGGCCCCGCACGAGCCCGCCCCCGGCACCCCTTCTGCCCTGTATGACGCGAATGCCCGACTGTGGGTTCGACCCCCGCCCCGCGCGGGGGCCAGGGGTCGCTACCCCTGGGCGGAGACGACCCTGAAGGCGGCGGGGAGGGCGTCGACCACGTCCTGGGCGCTGATGGGGGCCTCGGCGCCGGGGGTGGGGGACGAGGCCAGGCGGGCGGCGAGACCGTGGAGGTAGGCGCCGGCGGCGGCCGCGTCGAGGGCGGGCATGCCGCCGGCGAGCAGGGCGCCGATCAGGCCCGACAGGACGTCGCCCGTGCCGGCGGCGGCGAGGCGGGGGGTGCCCGTCGGGTTCACGCGGACGGGGCGGTCCTGCTCGGCGACCAGGGTCGTGGAGCCCTTGAGCAGGACGGTCGCGGAGAGCTCGGCGGCGGCGCGGCGGACGTGGTCGAGGCGGGCGGCCTCGATGTCCTCGCGGGCGGCGGCGATGAGGCGCGACAGCTCGCCCGCGTGCGGGGTGAGGACGGTCGGGGCGGCGCGGCGCAGCAGGTCGCGGCGGCGGGCCAGGACGGTGAGGCCGTCGGCGTCCACCAGCACGGGCAGGTCGGTGGTGAGGACGGCCTCCAGCAGCGACTCGGCGGCGTCGCCGGTGCCGAGGCCGGGGCCGGCGACCCAGGCCTGGACCCGTCCGATGCGCTCCAGGACGCCCGCGTCGTGGCGGCCCGGCTCGATGACCGTGGTGACCGCTTCGGGCCAGCGGCTCCGGACGAGCCCGACCGGGCGCTCCACCGAGGCGAAGCGGACCATTCCGGCGCCGCCGCGGACGGCGCCGCCCGTGCTGAGGACGGCCGCGCCGGTGAACTGGTCGCCGCCGGCGAGGATGCCGACGACGCCGCGGCGGTACTTGTCGGACTCGGGGCGTGGCTCGGGCGGGGCGACGTCGGCGGGGCGGGCCGCGACGACGTCGGGGTCCGGCAGGTCGGGGCCGAGCCCGATGTCGACCAGCTCGACCACGCCGCAGTGGGCCGCGCCCGGGTCGATGAGCAGGCCCGGCTTGTGCGTGCCGAAGGTGACGGTGACGTCGGCGTGGACGGCGGCGCCCTCGACGCGGCCGGTGCTCGCGTCCACGCCGCTCGGGACGTCGCAGGCGACGACGAGCCCGGCGGATTCGGAGGCGAGCGCGGCGTAGCGGGCGTGGGGCTCGCGGAGGCCGCCGGAGCCGCCGATGCCGGTCAGGCCGTCGATGATCAGGTCGGCGCCGGAGATCGCGGCCTCGGCGCCGGAGTCCAGCAGGCGGCCGCCCGCGGCGCGCAGGTCCTCCAGCCCACCGGGGTGAACGCCGGACCCGGCCTGGACGGCCCAGACGCGGGCGCCGCGCCGGGCGAGGCGGGCCCCGGCGTACAGGGCGTCGCCGCCGTTGTCGCCGCCGCCGACCAGCAGGACGACGCGGGCCCCGTACACGGCGGGCAGGAGGCGCGCGCAGATCGAGGCCAGCCCCGCGGCGGCCCGCTGCATCAGGGCGCCGTCCGGGAGCCGGGCCATGAGGGCCTGCTCGGCCGCCCGGACCTTGCCGACCTCGTGCGCGTACCTCATCCGCGGCTCCCCAAGTCGATCACACACTTAGAGTGCCACGTGGGGACCGTCCGCAACCTCCGGCAGGGGTGATCACAACTTGCACCGCAAGTTTCGGTGTCATGTGCGTAAAAGAATCTTCAGCCGTAGAATCTTGCTCCACCGGTCCGATGTATTCGCGCCGCGACCCCCCGGTGCGGCAGAATGCGCCCAGATCAGTCCGCCGGGACTGGAGAGGCCCGAGCAATGAGCACTTCCCGAGGTCCCTCCGTCCGGCAGCGGCGGCTGGCCGCCGAGCTCCGGAGACTGCGCGAGCGCATGGGTCTGACCGGAGACGAGGTCGCCGAACGGCTCGCCTGGTCCACAGCCAAGGTCAGCCGGATCGAGAACGCGCGGACCGGCGCGAAGATCGGCGATGTGCGGCGGCTGCTCGATCTGTACGAGATCGACGGCGCGCGGCACGACGACCTGATCGCCCTGGCGCACGACGCCGCCCAGCGGGGCTGGTGGGAGGACTACCGCGACCTGCCGAGCCCGCTCGCCGACTTCATCGCGCTGGAGGCCGAGGCCACGGCGGCCAGGGAATGGGGCAGCACGGTCATTCCCGGGCTGCTGCAGTCGGAGAGCTACGCCCGAAATGTGATCGGCGGCTGGAGCGACCTGGCCACCCTGCCCCCGCAGGAACTCGAACGCCGGCTGGAGGTGCGAATGCGGCGGCGCGAACTGCTGGACGCGCCCACTCCGCTGGAACTGTCGGCGATTATCGACGAGGCGGTTCTACGGCGCCGCATCGGCGATCACAAGGTCATGCGCGAGCAACTCGAACATCTGTACCAGATGACCGAGCGGCCGAACGTCAACGTGCAGATCTTGCCCTTGGACATAGCACACTCGGTGTTGGCTGAATCGTTTATCCTTCTAGAATTCTCTTCGGTGCACGACATCACCTTTCCTGATATCGTGCATACCGAATCACTGACGATCAGCCACTTCGGGGATGAAGCCGTCACCTATATGTACCGGCTCGCCTATTCGAGCCTGTCCCGGCAGGCGCTGGACACCGCGGAATCGCGGCGGCGCATCGCCGAGGTCAAAGAGGCGTGGTGACGGTCCGCCGAGGGGCTCAATTTTTGTGAAAGGCACCGAGTGTCCCCTTTCGCCACTCCTGTACCACAATGGAGGAAAAGCGCCCACTGCGGGGCGAGCAACACCTGCGTCGAGATCGCCACATTGGCCGATTCTTCCCGTTTTATCGGGGCGCGAGACGCGAAGCACGGCACGCAGAGTCCGGTCCTGTCGTTCTCTCAGGCAGAATGGCGGGAATTTCTCAAACGAGCGAAGAAGGGTGATTTCGACCTGGGCTGCTGACCCGGCGCCGACGCGCCGTCCGGCCCCGTCCGCCCAGGGCGGCGCGGGGCCACGACGCAGGGGCCGGGTCCACCGCTGACCCGGCTCGTCGCCCTCCCACCCGCAACTCTGGAACTACCTCGGCACGCCTGTCACACGGGTACCGCGCCACCCGGACGTGATCAGGCGTTTTTTGCGATCTTGTTACCGTGTGCTTGAGCACCGGCAGCGCGGCCGCGGGCAATGCAACTTTCAATGCAGGGAGCCGGAATGAGTTTCCAGGGGACACCGCCCGCCCGATGGAGAAAGAGCGCTCGATGCGGCGCCAGCAACGGCTGCGTCGAGGTCGCACGGCGTGGAGAGGACGCCATATCCGTACGCGACACCGAGGACGCCGCGACGATCCTGTCGTTCCGGCCCGACGAATGGCGCAGGTTCACGGAGGAGGCCAAAGGCGGCCGTTTCGACCACCCGCTGAAATAGTCACTGCAACTTGCATCGCCGGAGAGATTCCCAACCGGCCAGAGAATTGCGTCCAGCGGGAGCGGATACGCGCCGCCGCATGATAAGCCCCATGTTTTTCCGCCGCACCCCCGCTCCCGCTGATCGCATTTCCCGGAAGGTGATCGCATTGGGGTCCCGTTCACGCCACGCGAACGCCTCGGGGAACCCGGTGCAATGGCGTCCGCAGACGGGAGGCCGTGATCATTACCGCGCCTCCCGCGAGGGCCAGGTCGAAGGCCAGCCCCCACGGCCACACCGCGGCCCCGTCCCGGCGGTGCGGCTCGTAGCCGCGGTCCGCCACGCGGAGCCCGCGCACGCCGCGGCTGATCTGTCCGAGCGGGTCGGACGACGCCGACCGGGTGATCACCTGATCGCCGACCACGATCCGGCGCTCGGGCAGGCGCGGCGCAGCGTCGGCGAGCGCGACGACCGGGTTGGGGGCCAGCAGCCACCAGATCCGCTCGGTGTGTTCCTGGTCGTACCCGCCGTAGGCGCCGTCGACGTGCTCGGACGTGAGGGGGAGCGCCAGCGTGAACAGCAGCGGCGTCCCGACGAGCAGGCCGAACACCGTCAGGTACGACATCAGGATCGAGGTGACGCTGCGGGCCAGCACCGCCGACCAGGCCTGCGAGACCGCGCACACCACGCCGATCATCAGCGCCGTCACGAACAGGACGACGAGGGCCCGGCCCGCGCCGATGGCGCCCTCGGCGACCGGCAGCAGCAGGCTCGGCAGCGTCAGGAGCAGCGCGACCAGGCCGGTCCCCCAGGCGGCGGCGAGCTTGCCGAGCGCGATCTCGCCCGGCGTGAGCCGGGTGACCTGCAGCGTCGCGAGCGTCCCCCGCTCCCGGTCCCCGTTGACCGACTGCCCGCCGAGCGCCGGGGAGACGAGCAGCGTCAGCACCAGCACCCCGAGCAGGACCCCGCCGAACATGGGGACGCCGGGCTCGCCGTAGGAGGAGGCGTCGCCGTACTCCAGCGCCACCCGGAACAGCAGCCCGAGCCCGTTGACGACCAGGAACCAGACCGCGAGGAGGGTCTTCCAGCGCCCGGTCCGCAGCCGCGTCCTGATCTCCTGCCGCGCCACCAGGCCGACTCCGCGCGCGGTCACGGCGCTCACCTCCGGTCCTCGGTCATCGCCAGATAGGCAGATTCAAGCGCGCTGCCGGCGGGCGCGAGGCCGCTGACGGGCACGCCGGCGGCGACGAGCCTGGCCAGCAGCCCGGCCGCCTCGGCCTCGGTCAGCGGCCCGACCTCGGCGCCTCCCGCCGCGTCGGCCGCCCGCGCCCACGGCAGCTCCGGCTCGCCGTCCAGCGCGGCCGCCAGCGGCTCGGGGTCGAGCGAGCGGATCCGCCACCGGACCCGGGCCGACGCGCCGGCGATCTCCGCCATCGCGTGGTCCCCGGCCGTCCGGCCGTGGTCGACCAGGACGACCCTGTCGGCGATCTCCTCCAGCTCGCTGAGGATGTGGCTCGACACGAGCACCGCGGTCCCCTCGGCCGCGAGGGAGCGCAGCAGGTCGCGCAGCTCGATGCGGGACCGCGGGTCGAGGCCGGACGCGGGCTCGTCCAGCAGCAGGACGCGCGGCCGGTGCACGAGGGCCCGCGCCATCCCGAGGCGCTGCTTCTGCCCGCGTGACAGGGCGTGGACGGGCTGTCCGAGACGGTCCTCCAAGTGGACGAGGGTGAGCAGCGCCCTGATCCGGCGCGGGCGCTCCTGCCTGGACAGCCCGTAGGCGTCGGCGAAGAACCCCAGGTACTCGTCCACCGTGAGCTGGTCGTACACGCCGAACGTGTCCGGCATCCAGCCGAGCGCTTCGCGGGCCCGCGCGGGATGGGCGAGCGCGTCGTGGCCCGCGATCCGCACCGTGCCCGCGTCGGGCGCGAGCAGGGTCGCCAGGATGAGCAGCAGCGTCGTCTTGCCCGCCCCGTTGGTCCCGACGAGCGCCGTGACCTGCCCGTACGGGACGGTGAGGTCGAGGCCGCGCAGCGCCTCCACCGCCCCGAAGCGCCGCACCACCCCGCGCGCCTCGATCGCGAGGCCGCCTTCTCCTGCCACCCGTCACCTCCGCCACCGGGCCGGTCCCGATTCCGATGGGACGCGGCCCGGCGCCGGAGGGTTCAGTCGATTTCGGGTTGTCCGCCCGGACCGGCCGCTATTCGACGGTGACGGACTTGGCGAGGTTGCGGGGCTGGTCGACGTCGTGGCCCTTGGCGGTGGCCAGCTCGCACGCGAAGACCTGCAGCGGGACGGTCGTGACCAGCGGCTGCAGCAGCGTCGGGACGGCCGGGACGCTGATCAGGGTGTCCGCGTACGGCTCGACCGACGCGTCGCCCTCCTCGGCGATCACGATCGTCCGGGCGCCGCGGGCCCGGATCTCCTGGATGTTCGACACGATCTTGTCGTGCAGGACGTCCCGCGCCCGCGGCGGCACGACGACCACGACGGGCAGGTCCTTCTCGATCAGCGCGATCGGGCCGTGCTTCAGCTCCCCGGCGGCGAAGCCCTCGGCGTGCATGTACGCCAGTTCCTTGAGCTTGAGCGCGCCCTCCAGGGCGACCGGGAAGCCGACGTGGCGGCCGAGGAACAGCACGCACCGCTCGCCGGCCAGCGAGCGGGCCAGCTCCCGCACCGGCTCCATGGTCTCCAGGACCTTCTCCACCTTCTCCGGCATCCGTTCGAGGAGCTGGACCATGGCGAAGACCTCGTCGCCCCACTTGGTGCCGCGCACCTGCGCGATGTAGAGGGCGATGAGGTAGACGGCGACGAGCTGGGTGAGGAACGCCTTGGTGGACGCGACCGCGATCTCCGGCCCGGCGTGCGTGTAGAGGACGCCGTCGCACTCGCGGGGCAGCGTGGAGCCGTTGACGTTGCAGATGCCGAGCAGCTTGGCCTTCTGCTCGCGGGCGTGCCGGACGGCCATCAGCGCGTCCATCGTCTCGCCCGACTGGGAGATCGCGATGACCAGCGTCGTCGGGGACAGGATCGGGTCGCGGTAGCGGAACTCGCTGGCCAGCTCGACCTCGCAGGGCAGCCCCGCCCAGTGCTCGATCGCGTACTTGGCGATCAGCCCGGCGTGGTAGGACGTCCCGCACGCCACGATGATGATCTTGTCGACCTCGCGCAGCTCGCGGTCCGGGATGCGCATCTCGTCCAGGTGCAGGCGCCCGTCCGCGCCGATCCGGCCGAGCAGGGTGTCGGCGACGGCGCGCGGCTGCTCGGCGATCTCCTTGAGCATGAAGTAGTCGTAGCCGCCTTTTTCCGCGGCGGACACGTCCCAGTCGACGTGGTACTCCTTCACCTCGGCGGGGCGCCCGTCGAAGTCGGTGACCTTCACGCCCTCGGCGCGCAGCTCGACGATCTGGTCCTGGCCCAGCTCGATCGCGTCCCGGGTGTGCTCGATGAACGCGGCCACGTCGCTGGCGAGGAAGTTCTCCCCGTCCCCGACGCCGACGACGAGCGGGGAGTTGCGGCGCGCCCCGACGACCAGGCCCGGCGAGCCGGTGTGCGTCGCGACCAGCGTGAACGCGCCCTCCAGCCGGCCGCAGACGCGGCGCATGGCGTCGGCGAGGTCGCCGCCGCCCTTCAGCTCGTCCTCCAGCAGGTGGGCGACGGCCTCGGTGTCGGTGTCGGAGCCGAGCCCGTGCCCGGCCTCCTCCAGCTCCGCCCGCAGCTCCGCGAAGTTCTCGATGATCCCGTTGTGGATCACCGCGACGGAGCCGGTGCAGTCGACGTGCGGGTGGGCGTTGCGGTCGTTCGGCGGGCCGTGCGTCGCCCACCGGGTGTGGCCCATGCCGAGCGTCCCGGCGGGCGGGGGCTCCTCCTCCAGGGCGCCGCGCAGGTTCACCAGCTTGCCCGCGCGCTTGGCCGTCGCCAGCTTCCCGTCGGCCAGCACGGCCACTCCGGCCGAGTCGTAGCCGCGGTACTCCAGCCGCGCCAGCCCGTCGACGACCACGTCGAGGGCGGACCGGCCGCCCACGTAACCCACGATTCCGCACATGGCGGCAACTCTATTCGGTACGGCGCACCGGACCTACCTGCGAGGGCCGCCCTGGCATGACGCTAGCGTGGACGACCGGTGGAAACCCGGTGACCGGAACGCAGCCCGGTTACTGTTCAGCCATGACGAGCGGATGGGACAGCGTGCCGAGCCCCTACGTGGAACTCTCCCGTGAGGCCTGGCGCGGCCTGCGCGAGAACACCCCGCTCCCGCTCACGCCCGGTGAGCTGGACGCCCTGCGCGGCCTGCGCGACCCGATCGACATCACCGAGGTCGAGGAGGTCTACCTGCCGCTGTCCCGGCTGCTCAACCTGTTCTTCCTGTCGGACGGGCGGCTGCGCGACACCGTCAGCGGCTTCCTCGGCGGCGAGGTGCGGCCCACCCCGTTCATCCTCGGCGTGGCGGGCAGCGTCGCGGTCGGCAAGTCCACCACGTCCCGGCTGCTGCGCACGCTCCTCGCGCGCTGGCCGGAGCACCCGAGCGTGGAGCTGGTCACGACCGACAGCTTCCTGTACCCGAACGCCGTTCTGGCCGAGCGCGGGATCATGGACCGCAAGGGGTTCCCCGAGTCCTACGACCGCCGCGCCCTCGTCCGCTTCGTGTCGGCGATCAAGTCGGGCGCGGCGGAGGCGTCGATCCCGGTGTACTCGCACCTGGAGTACGACATCGTCCCGGGCGCGACGCAGACCGTCCGGCGCCCCGACATCCTGATCGTCGAGGGCCTCAACGTGCTGCAGGCGCCCCCGCCCGGCACCCTGGGCGTATCCGACTTCTTCGACTTCTCCATCTATGTGGATGCGCGGGTCGAGGACATCCGGCAGTGGTACATCGACCGGCTCTTCGCGCTGCGCCGCACCGCCTTCACCGACCCGCGCTCCTACTTCCACAAGTACGCCCGCGACCTGGACGAGGACGAGACCGCCGCGTTCGCCCAGCGCGTCTGGCGCGACGTCAACGAGATCAACCTCGTCTCCAACATCCTCCCGACCCGCGCCCGCGCCACCCTCGTCCTCCACAAGGACAAACAGCACTCTGTTCAAAGAATCCGACTCCGTCGGATTTGATTTCTCTCCTCCTTCGGGCCTTGAAGGCCCTCCATCGTCGAGAAATCAGGCGATCGCTGCATCGCTCCGGCTCGCCTTGCGGCTCGCTGCGCGATCAGATTCTTGCTTCGCTCGAATCTGCCTTCGGACGCGATCGCGGGCCCTCAGGTTGTTGCGGGGTGCTGTGGTGGCTGAGGTCAGCGGCCACTGGTGACCTGGGTCAGCGGGTCCAGGGGCCTGTTATGGCGAACGTGGTGCCTGGGGTGTAGACGTTCACGTACATCGTGCGCTCGTCGGGGGAGAACGTGACTCCGGCGAACTCGCCCCACTCCGGCTCGGTCTCCGTGCCGATGTTCTGGCTGTTGCGGGCCATCGGGTAGACCGTGCGGCGACGGGAGACGCCGAAGACATGCTGGGCGCCGTTGCCGTCCTCGCACACCATCAGGCCGCCCTGCGGCGCCAGGCAGATGTTGTCGGGCGACTCTCCGGGCTTCTCGACGTCGGTGTCCGGGCCGAACACGATGACGAGGGTGAGCCGGCGGTGGCGCGGCTCGTAGGACCACACCTGCCCGAAGTGGTCGGCCTGGGAACCGTCCTTCTTCTTCGCGAAGCTCGACACGAAGTAGACGCGGTCGCCGCCCCAGTAGCAGCCCTCCAGCTTCTGGGCGTGGGTGATGCCGCCGGACCCGAAGTCCTGGAACCGGATCGGCGTCTGCGCCGCGAGCGGGTCGGGCACCTTCTTCCACTCGACGTGGTCGAACACGGTGCCGGGCTCCTGCACGACCGACAGGTCCGGGACGCCCGGAACGCACAGCGCCTCCAGCCGTCCACCGGCCCGCAGGCTGCCGAAGCCGCCGCGCGGCCGCTTCGGGTGGAACCGGTAGAACAGCCCGAACGGCTTGTCGAAGGCGTCCTCGGTCTCGTAGACGGTCCCGTCGCGCGGGTCGACGGCGATCGCCTCGTGCTGGAACCGCCCCATCGCGGTCAGCGGCTCGGGGTCGGTGCGGCCCTGGTCGTACGGGTCGACCTCGAAGATGAACCCGTGGTCCTTGGTGTAGTTCCCGGTGCCGGCCTTGTCCTCGGTCTCCTCGCAGGTCAGCCACGTGTGCCACGGGGTGGGACCGCCCGCGCAGTTGACGGCCGTCCCGGCGATGGCGACGCGCTCGGTGTGCACGCGCCCGGCGGCGTCGACCTCCAGCGCGGTGCAGCCGCCGAGGCCGCCCGGGTCGTAGGTGACGCCCTCGGCCGCCGGCACCCGGTGCTCGGCGGTCGGCCGGTTCTCGTGGTTGCGGACGAGCCACGTGCGGCCCCGGCGGCCGGGGAAGGCCGCCATCCCGTCGCAGTGGCTCGGCACCGGGCCCTCCCCCGAGCGCAGCGGCTCGCCCTCGCGGGACAGGACGGTGTAGCGGAAGCCGCGCGGCAGGTCCAGCAGCCCCTTCGGGTCGGGCACGAGGGGCCCGTACCCGTCGTGGCCGCCGGTCGGGGCGGCGGACGCGCTTCCGGCGAACAGCTGCTCCACGGCTCCGGTGAAGGCGATCCCCGCCCCCACCGCACCCGTCCTGGCGAGGAGCTGGCGGCGCGAAACTGTCATGAGCACACTCCCTGATGGATCGTTACAAGATCCCCTCGCCCGTTGTAACACGCGTCACATCGATTGTGAACCGACCCGGCCCGGGACCCGGCCGAACCGGGCGGCGCGGGCGTGCGTCTGACGATCGATACTGTCCGTGCCTGCCGTGAAACTGGAGCGATGACCGACATTCCCGGCGTCGAGGACGCCCCCGAAAGCGCGCTGCCCCGCCTGCTCGTCGAACCGCCATGGAAGCGTCGCCGCCCCGCGAGTGCCGAACCGGTCGTTCTGAAGGGGTTGAAGCGGCCCAAGACGCCCACCGTGGAGTCCTGGCCGCCCGGGTTGCGGGACGAGTGGGCGAAGACCCCGCACATGTTCCCGAAGGCGTACGAGCCCTTCCCCGAGGAGCCCGACTGGAAGGCGCTGGCCGAGCGGTTCCGCAGTGGCGAGATGCTGGAGTCCCCGCGGGGCGGAGACCGGCGCCGCGGCTACTACTGGCTGGTGATGCAGGGTCCTGACGACCTCGCCGAAGAGCTTCTCGCCGACGAGCGCTACTACGACGACTGGAACAGCTACGTAGACGTGGTCCCGGTGAAGCACTTCACCGCGCGTCGCGGCCTCGCCGCCCACCGGCTGCTGCTCCACGCGGCGAAGTGTCACATCTCCTGCGCGGCGGCGCTCGTCCCGTTCCTGGACGACGCCACCGCGCAGATCATGATCGGCGCGCTCGGCCGGGTCGACGAGGCCGCGCGGCTCTGGTTCACCTGGCACGGCGCCGGGGCGGCCCCGTTCGTGATCCCCGAGGCGCTGCGCAAGCCCGGCCCCAAGCGCACGAAGGCCGAGCAGGGCCTCACGCTGATCGCCCGCGAGCACGGCAGCGGCTGCCTCGTGGACGCGGCGCGGGGGTACGGCGAAGAGGTGGTCGCGGCGATCGAGGCGCTGCGCACCGACCCGCTGGACCAGTATCCCGACGATCTCCCGGAATGGGACGAGGAGACGGTTCGCAAGCTGCCGCGGCTCCTGCTGCGCGGCCGCGACCGGGCGCTGCCGGTGGAGGCCGCCCGGCACTTCGTGACGATGCTGCTGATCTCCACGCAGGAGGACCCGTACCCGGGGTGCGAGCAGGTCGTCGAGCTGTGCGACCCGGAGTCCCTGGCCGAGTTCGCGCTGGCCCTCAGCGTCCACGACCGGGGCAGCGGGCTGTGGGCGTCGCAGGGCGTGCAGTACGCCCTGCGGCGCTTCGGCGACGCCGCCGCGGCCGCCCGGCTGACCGACCGGATGGTGCGCTGGGACAACTACTACACCTGGACCTTCAAGGGGTGGACGGCGCTCGACGTCCTCATGGCGATCGACATGCCCGCCGACGACAAGCTGCGCCATCTGGACCGCATCGTCCGGCGGGGCGCCGACGCCAAGCACCTGCGGCCCCGCGCGCAGGGCCGGCTGAACGCCGCCGCCCGGGAGCGGGGGCTGACCTCCGAGCAGCTGGCGGACCTGCTCGTCCCCGACCTCGGCCTGGACGCCGATGGCTCGATGACGCTCGACTACGGCACGCGCCGCTTCGTCGTCGGCTTCGACGAGCAGCTCAAGCCCTTCGTGACCGACGAGGACGGCAAGCCCCGCAAGACGCTGCCGAAGCCGGGCGTCAGGGACGACGAGAAGCTCGCGCCGCTCGCCTACCAGCGGTTCGCCGACCTGAAGAAGGAGGCACGGGCGGTCGCCGCCGACCAGATCAAGCGGCTGGAGAAGGCGATGGGCGCCGGGCGCTCCTGGACGCCCGAGGAGTTCCGCTCGGTCTTCGTGGGGCACCCGCTGATGCGCCACATCGCGCGCCGCCTGGTGTGGTCGGCGGGCGGGGCCGCGTTCCGGGTCGCCGAGGACGGCACGCTCGCCGACGTCCACGACGACGAGTTCGTCCTCCCGCAGGACGCCCTCGTGACGCTCCCGCACCCGGTCCTTCTCGGGGCGGACACCGTGGCGGCCTGGGCGTCGGTCTTCGGGGACTACGAGATCCTCCAGCCGTTCCCGCAGCTCGGACGTCCCGTCTACGAGCTGGAGGACGGCGAGCGCGACGCCGCCCGGCTGGCCCGCTTCGAGGGGGTCACCGCCCATTTCGGCAAGTTCATGGGCATGACGTCCCGCGGCTGGGAGCTGGGCGACAAGGAGACCGGCGGGTTCCGCCGCCAGGTCAACCTGATCACCCCGGACGAGCGGCACGTGATGGTCGCGTTCGAGCCCGGCATCCGCGTCCTGAGCCCGGAGGAGTTCGCGGAGCAGAGGATCGAGCGCGTCATGCTGATGACCGGCCGCTACTCCGGGAAGGCGCATCCGTTCGGCGCGCTCGACCCGGTCACCGCGTCCGAGATGCTCGCCGAGCTGACCCGCCTCACCGCCTGACCCGCGGACCGGCGCCTTCCGTCCACCGATCGGTGGACGGAAGGTTCCACCGGTCGAGGCTCATGCGCGCCGGGGCGCCGCGGCCAGCATTTCCGGTATGACGGATCTACTCGTACGCATGGCCCGGTGGAGCGCCGGGCACCCCTGGCGCGGCATGGCGGCCTGGCTGCTGTTCGTGGTTCTGTGCCTCGGCGTCGGCGTCGCGGCCGGCGGGCACGCGGCCACGACCGAGGACTTCCGGATCGGCGAGGCCGGCCGGGGAGAGACGATCGCCGCCGAGGGCGGGCTCCAGCAGCGGCCCGTCGAGCACGTGCTGGTCACCGGCGGGGGCGCGGCCGCCGACGCGGCGGCGCGGGACGCCGCCGCGCGGATGGGGCGGCTGCCCGAGGTCGCGTCGGTGTCCGCGCCCGTGAGGTCGAAGGACGGCTCGGCGGTCCGCGTCGACGTGACGTTGAAGGGCTCCGAACTCCAGGGCAAGGAGCACGTCGAGCCGCTGCGGGCCCAGACCGCCGCGGTCCGGGCCGCGCACCCGGACGTGAGGGTGGAGGAGACCGGCGGCCCGTCCATCAGCAAGGGCGTGGGCGAGCTGCGCGACGACGACCTCGCCCGCACGGAGATGATCGCGTTGCCGATCACCCTGCTCACGCTGCTGCTGGTGTTCGGCTCGTTCGCGGTGGCGGTCGTGCCGGTGGTGCTCGCGCTGACCTCGATCGCGGCGGCGATCGGCCTGTCGATGCTCGCCTCGCACGTCTTCCCGGACGCCGGGGTCGGCGCCAGCGTCATCCTGCTGATCGGCATGGCGGTCGGCGTCGACTACACCCTCTTCTACCTCAAGCGGGAGCGGGAGGAGCGGGCCCGCTCGGGCGGCCGGCTGGACGCGCGGGCCGCCGTGGAGACCGCCGCGGCGACGTCGGGCCGCTCGGTGGTGGTGTCCGGGCTGGCGGTCGCCGCGTCCAGCGCGACCCTCTACCTGGCCGACGACGTGATCTTCTCCTCGATCGCGACCGCGGCGATCGTCGTCACGCTGATCGCCGTGGTCAGCTCCCTGACCGTCCTGCCGGCGGTGCTCGCCAAGCTCGGCGGATGGGCGGAGCGGCGGGCCGTCCGGCGCGGCCGGACGCCGAAGCCGCCGCGGACGGGCGGCGGCCGGATCACCCGGGCGATGCTGCGTCCCACCGGAAGGCACCCGGCCGCGACGCTGGCCGTGGCGGTGACCGCGATGCTCGCGCTGACCGCGCCGCTGCTGAGCATCGACCTCACCGACATGGGCCGCGACAGCCACCCGCGCGAGATCCCGGCGATGCGGACCTACGACCGGCTGAACGCGGCGTTCCCGGAGCTCAAGGCCATGCACCAGATCGTCGTCAAGGCCGACGCCCGACGCGCGGACGAGGTGACCGCGTCCCTGCGCGCCCTGGCGGAACGGGCCGAGGGCGACCCCCTGCTCGCCGGGACGTCCGAGCTGCGCACCTCCCCGGACGGTCGGATCAGCCTGCTCGAACTCGCGGTGCCGCACCACGTGAGCACCGACGCCGCGCGGCGCTCCCTGGAGCGGGTCCGCGGCGAGTACGTCCCGGAGACCGTCGGGAAGCTCGGCGTCGAGACCGCCGTGACCGGAGACGTGGCCCGCTACGCCGACTACCCCGAGCACCAGGAGAGCAGGCTTCCGTTCGTCATCGGGGCGCTGCTGCTGGTGACGTTCGCGATGACCGTGTGGGCGTTCCGCTCGGTGGTCCTCGGGCTGATCGGGGTGCTGCTGAACCTGCTGTCGGCCGGTGCCTCGCTCGGCCTGCTCACCCTCGTCTTCCAGGGGACGTGGGCCGAGGGGCTGCTCGGCTTCACCTCCACCGGCTCGGTCGGCTCCCGCGTCCCGCTCTTCCTGCTGGTGATCCTGTTCGGGCTGTCGATGGACTACCAGGTGTTCGTGATCAGCCGGATCCGGGAGGCGGCGCTGCGCGGCGTCCCGACCCGGCAGGCGGTGCTGGACGGGGTCGGCGGCTCGGCGAGCGTGGTGACCAGCGCCGCGTTCGTCATGGTCACGGTGTTCGCCGGCTTCGCCACCGTCCACATCATGGAGCTGAAGCAGATGGGCTTCGCGCTGGCCGTGGCGGTGCTCCTGGACGCGGCCGTCATCCGGATCACGGTCCTGCCCGCCCTGATGCTTCTGCTCGGCGACCGGTGCTGGTGGCCCGGCCGGCGGCATCGCCCCGGCGCCGCCCGGACGGCGGACGGCGCGACCGCGCCCCTGCCGCAGAACATAGGCTGACCGGCATGGTGCAGCCCGGTGAACGTCCCCAGGTGCGGGCGCTCCGCAGGTGGTACGCCGCCGCCTGGATCATGTTCGGACTGGTCCCGCCCGCCCTCGCGGTGGCCGACCAGCCGGACGACACCAGAGCCGCCACGCTGGCGCTGCTGACCGCGCTGGGGCTCTGCTACCCGATCACCGAGACGTTCCCCGGGAACCCGGCGGTCCGCCGGAACACCTTCCTGGCCGCGCTGATCGGGGGGATCGGCGCCGTCTCCTACCTGATGGGCGGCGCCGCGTCCCTGCTCATCACGTCCCTCCCGCACTTCTGGATCCTCGCGGGGACCCCGCGGCGCGCGGTGCTGCTCAGCGGCGCCGCCGCCGCGGCCGCGGTCGCCGGAGACGCCCTCCACAACGCCCCGGACGGGGAGCCGCTCACCGGCAACTCGATCGCCGCGCTCATCGGATACGCGGCGGGCGTCCTGTTCGGGCTGTGGATGCAGCGGGTGGTCGGGCAGCACGACGAGCGCGCCCGGCTCCTCGAAGCCGACCTGGCCGAGGCCGAGCGGCGGCTCGCCGAGGCGCAGCGCCGGCAGGGCGCCGCCGACGAGCGCGAACGCATCGCCCGCGAGATCCATGACACGCTCGCGCAGGGGTTCGCGTCCATCGTCGTCCTGGCGGAGGCGGCTCGCGACGGCCTGCGCTCCGACCCGGACCGCAGCGGCCGCCAGCTCGTCTCGATCGAGCAGACGGCGCGGGAGAACCTCGCCGAGGCGCGCGTCCTCGTCGGGGCGGCGTCGCAGGGCAGCGTCGCCCCCGCCTCGGTCGCCCGGACCCTGCGCCGCACCCTCGACCGGTTCGCCGAGGACACCGGGCTCACCGTCCACGCCGAGCTGCCCGACGTCGAGTGCGACCAGACGACCCGGATCGCGCTGCTGCGCTGCACGCAGGAGTCGCTCGCCAACGTCCGCAAGCACGCCGCCGCGTCCACGGTCGGCGTCGTGCTCGAACGGCACCCGCACGGCGTCGAGCTGGAGATCACCGACGACGGGCGCGGGTTCGCGGTGGCCGGGTCGCGCGGCTTCGGCCTCGACGGCATGCGCCGCCGCCTCGCCGAACTCGGCGGCGAGCTCACCGTGACCAGCTCCCCCGGCGAGGGCACCCGGATCCTCGCCATGATCCCCGCGAGGGCGTGAGATGACCGCGAAACTCAGGATCATCGTGGTGGACGACCACACGGTCATGCGCGCGGGCGTCGTCGCGCTGCTGGCCGCCGAGCCCGGCATCGAGATCGTCGGCGAGGCGGACGACGGCCGCGCGGCGATCGACCTGGCCGAGCGCCTGCGGCCCGACGTCGCGCTGCTCGACCTGCGGATGCCGGTGCTGGACGGCGTCGCGGCCACCGCCGAACTCGCCCGGCTCGGCACCCGCGTCCTCGTCCTCACCACCTACGACACCGACACCGAGATCGAGCGCGCGATCGAGGCCGGGGCCATCGGCTACCTGCTCAAGGACACCACCCGCGACCAACTGGTCGGCGCCATCCGGGCGGCGGCGCGCGGGGAGACCGTCCTCGCGCCGCGCGTGGCCGAGAAGCTCGTCGCCCGGATGCGCCGCCCGGAGCCGGCCGCGCTGACCGCCCGGGAGATCGAGGTCCTCCGGGCGGTCGCCGACGGCCTGTCCAACGCCGAGATCGGGCGGCGGCTCGTCATCGCGGAGGCGACCGTCAAGACGCACCTGCTCCGCGTCTTCGCGAAGCTGGACGTCGGCGACCGCACGCACGCCGTCGTCGTCGCCATGGACCGCGGTCTGCTCCCCCGCTAGCCGCGCTCCCCTAGTCGGCGCTGGCGACGGGCAGGGAGCGGAGCCGGAAGGTGGCGAGGAACGCCGCGACGAGCGTGACCGCGACCAGCAGCCCGATCGCCACCGGAAGGTCCACGGTCGACCTCACCGGCGACGCGTCGGTGAGCGCGTCCGTCACCGACAGGCACCACTGCTGGATCGACGCCGACTTGGCGCCCGGCGCGAAGTTGCCGAGCAGCGACTCCCACACCAGCGCGTACAGCAGGCCGATCGTGACGGCGTTGCGACTGGCGACGGCCAGCGCGACGAACACCGCGCTGTAGACGACGCCGCCGATCAGCACGCCGATCGCGAACGCGGGCGTCAGCTGCGCGGTCGTCCCCGTGAGGATCAGCCCCGCCAGCGCCGTCGGCACCGCCGCGAACGCCGTCACCAGGACGATCGCCACGACCAGCTTCGTCAGCACGATCACCTCGCGCGGAACCGGCTTGGTCAGCACGTACATGATCTGGCCGTCGTCGATCTCCGGGCCGATCACCCCGGTCCCGGCGATCAGCGCGAGCAGCGGCAGCAGCGTCGCCAGGCCGAACTTCTGCAGGATGTTCGCCGAGACGTCCAGGTCGTCGTTGCCGGTCACCTTGAGCGCCGCCGCCAGCACCAGCAGGAGCAGCGGCAGCCCCAGCAGGAGCAGCGCGCGCTTGCGTCCGAGCATCGCCCGGAACGTGATCATCGCGATCGTGCCATTCATCGGGCCACCAGGTAGGAGAAGACGCTTTCGAGGGACTCGTCGGCCGGGGAGACCTCCCACAGGCGCACGCCGGCGTCCCGGGAGACCTGCGGCAGCAGCCAGGTGAAGCGCTGGAAGTCGACCGCCTCGACCTGCAGGCCCTTGTCGGTGAGCTGGACGCTGCGGGCCGACCCGTCGGCGATGACGGCGGCGGCGAGCCGCCGGTCGTCGGACGAGCGGACCAGGAAGATGTGCGGCCGGTCGGTCATCAGCCGCCGGATCTTGCGGAAGTCGCCGGACGCCGCGTGGCGCCCCGCCACGATCACCTCGATGTGGCTGGCGAGCCGCTCCACCTCCTCCAGGATGTGCGAGGAGAACAGGATCGTGCGGCCCTCGGCGGCCATCCGCTGGATGAGGTCCATCAGCTGGAGCCGCTGCCGCGGGTCCATGCCGTTGAACGGCTCGTCCAGCAGCAGCACGGGCGGGTCGTGCACCAGCGCCGACGCCATCTTGATGCGCTGCTTCATGCCCTTGGAGTAGTTGCCGATGGGGCGCCCGGCCGCGTAGTCCATCTCCACCAGGCCGATGGCGCGGCGGGCGGCCGCGCGCGGATCGGGCAGCTTGTGCAGCTTGGCCATCGCGAGGATGAACTGCTCACCGGTGAGGAAGTCGTAGGCGGACTCCCGCTCGGGCACGAGCCCGAGGCTGCGGTAGATGCCCGGGTTGCGCCAGATCGGCTTCCCGTCCAGCGTGACGGAGCCGGACGACGGCGCGAGGAACCCGCCCATCATGTGGATGAGCGTCGACTTGCCCGCCCCGTTCGGCCCGAGGAGCCCCGTGACGCCCGGCCCGACCTTCATCGTCACGCCGTTGACGGCGACGACGTTCCCGTACCACCGGGACACGTTCTCCAGAATGAGCTCACTCATGTCTTCCTCCATGTGGGGGGGCGACCCCCCACACCCCCCGGTTCGCTTCGCTCATCAAGAGAGGCCCGCCTTCCGGAACCTGCGGTAGAGCACCGCGATCGAGCCGACGACGATCAGGACGCACACCGCGAGGGCGACCACCCCGCCGGCGACTCCGGACGGGACCCCGGCGGACGACGACTGGGCGCCCAGCAGCCGCACCTGGACGATGTCGACCAGGTTGAACGGCGTGAACAGCCCCGCCCAGCCCTGGAGCGTGAAGTTCGTCTGCGCCTCGGCGATTCCCTGGACGGCCCCGACGAACGCCGCGCTGATCATGTAGACGGCGATGACCGCCGCGACCCCGAAACCGCGCCGCGGGGTGAACGCCGCGACCACCATCCCGATGGCGGCCAGGACGAGCGCGAACAGCACGCAGCCGACGAGCGCGCCGAGGTACTTCAGCAGCTGCTCGCCGGAGTCCGGCATCTTGGAGATCAGGCCGCCCACGTACAGGACGGTGACCGGCACCGCCATCAGCGCGAACAGCGCGGTCGCCATCGCGGCGGCCTTCGCCAGCACGAAGTCGAGATGGCCGACGGGGCGCGAGAAGTACAGCGGGATGACGTGGAAGCGCACCTCCCGCGAGGCCAGCACCGGCGCCTGCGTGGCCAGGAAGATCGCCACGATGACCTGCATGATGTTGGCGTAGGAGGAGTAGCGGAACAGCGCGTCCTCCTGCTTGGTGAACGCGAACGCCGCGACCGACCCGGCGGCCGGCAGCAGCATGATCGCCCCCAGCAGGAACGGCATCACCTTCGCCCGCGAGGGACGGCCGAGGCCGTAGGCGGCGCGCAGGTTGTGCACGTACAGCGACCGCAGCACGTACGCGCGGCCGTTGCGGCGCCCCTCGTAGTGCCGGTAGCCGATGTCGTGGATCGTGCTGGTGCTCATCGCGGCGCTCCCTGCTGCACGTCTCCGGGCTGCGCGCCGCCGGGCTCGACCCCCGCGGCCGGGGCCTGCGGGGCGGGCGGCGTCTGGAAGACCTCTTCGATGTGGTGGCGGCGCTGCTCCATCCGGATCAGCCGGAGCCCGAGCTCGGCGACGCCGTCGCGGACCAGGTCGTAGGTCTGCTCGCCGGCGATGTCCACGACGAGGAACCGGCCCTCCGGACGGACGGCCACGCCCTGGTCGTAGAGGTGCTGCCCGAGCGTGTCGCGCCCCTCGTCCACCTCGACGGTGAGCACGCCGCTCTCGGCCGTGTACGCCTCGACGGCCTGGGAGCGCAGCAGCCTCCCGCCGTCGACGATGACGACGTGCTCGCAGACCCGCTCCAGCTCGCCCAGCAGGTGCGAGGTGACCAGGACGCTGATCCCGAACTCGGTGCCGATCCGGCGGATCAGGTCGAGCATCTCGTCGCGTCCGGCCGGGTCGAGGCCGTTGGTGGGCTCGTCCAGGAAGACGAGCTTCGGGTCGTGGACGAGGGCCTGCGCGAGCTTCACCCGCTGGCGCATCCCCGTCGAGTAGCCGCCGATGGGACGGTAGCGCTCCTCGTACAGGCCGACGTGCCGCAGCGTGTCGGCGGCGCGCTCGCGGGCCGCGGTCGGCGGCAGCCCGCACATCCGGGCCATGTGCACGACGAACTCGGTCGCGGACACGTCCGGCGGCAGGCAGTCGTATTCGGGCATGAACCCGACGCTCTCCCGGATCCGCAGGCCCTCGCGCGCGATGTCGAGGCCGAGCACGGTCGCGGTCCCGGAGGTGGGCGGCAGCAGCCCGAGGAGGATCTTGATGAGCGTCGACTTGCCGGCGCCGTTGGCGCCGACCAGGCCGACGACTCCGGGCTCGACGGCCACGGAGAGGTCGTCCAAGGCGGTCACCCGGGGGAACCTCATCGTCAGGCCCTGGGTGGCGATGATGGGCATACCGTCGAACCTAGCGGCTGGCCCCGCATGGCACGTCACCCTCAAGGGCGATCAGGGGCAGCCTTTGGTCCGATGCCGGAGGCGACCTAAGTCCCCCTCATCGCGTTCCTTCGGCCGCGGTGCCGCAGCACGACGGCCCACACGGCCCGCTGCAGGAGCAGGGTCAGCGTCCCCGCGATGATCATTCCGGCGACGTTCACGCCCAGCTGGAGCAGCGACCCGTTGATCTCGCTGCCGTGCTTGAGCGCCATCGCGACCGCGAGGTTGCCCGCCGCCGGCACGGTGGTGACCGAGATGAAGACCCCGACCAGCGCCGACGACTTGCCCGCGGTGAGCGACAGCACGCCCGCGGCGCCGGCGAGCAGCGCGACGATGAACGACCAGCGGTCCGGGCTGTAGATGAACGCGGTGAGCGGGCGTTCGTCCGGCAGGCGGTCCAGCTCGATCACCCCGGTCCACCGGGCGGCCAGCGCGCACACGTAGGTGACGGCGATCGCCACGGCGAAGCCGATGACCAGCGCCCGGATCGCGTGCACGATGCGTCCGGGCTGGAGCCGGACGAGCCCGTAGCAGATCGCCGCGATGGCCGCGAACTCCGGTCCGAGGACCATGGCGCCGACCACCAGCACCGGCGAGTCGATCAGCGCCGCGATCGCGGCGAGCTGCGTGGCGAGCACGAGGAACGCCACGAACGACCAGGTCAGCGCGGTTCCCTCGCTGACCTGCCGGTCCAGCTCCTCCCAGACGACGGCGTCGTCGCCGTGCCCCGGAGCCAGGTCCTTGGCCACCTCGGCGCGGTCCGACAGCGTCAGGTCGACCTTGTCGAGGGCGATCGACCCGTCCCGGTCGACGTCGAGGGCGCGCAGCGCGTCCAGCACCTCGTTGGCCGACTCGCGGGCGATGTCGGCGGTGACGAGGTCGCCGCGCGGGGCCCGGGCGGCGCCCTCGATCACGACGACGTTGGTGGCGCCGGCGCAGCCCGCCAGCTCCTTGCAGACCGCTTCCGTGCGGTCGGCCGGAACGATCGCTCTCAGATGCAACACGGGCCAATCGTGCCGTAAGCGTCGCGGTGGTGGGTCACGAGCCCGGCCGGAGGAAGCCCAGGCCAGAATGTTTGATCGATTATTTGCCTTCAAGTTGGCAAAAACGCCCAGAAACTCCCCCAGGACGGTGAAGTCATGAAACAGGCGCCGGTGCTGTTGAAGGCCGCGCGGACGGCCGCGGCGGGCCTCGCGCTCGCCGTCCCGCTGGCGACGGCGGGCTGCGAGGGCGATGTGGGCCTCTCGGAGTCGGGATCGCCCTCGTCCGGCTCGACCAAGCCCGCCTCCGGCGACGAGGCCAAGGCCCGCAAGAACCTGTCCGGGCTCCGGATCGCGTCCGAGGGTGATCGCGGCGGCTACCGGCGCGACCGGTTCGGCACACGCTGGAAGGACACCGACCACAACGGCTGCGACCAGCGCAACGACGTCCTCGCCCGCGACCTGACGAAGGTCGAGAAGAAGGGCCGCTGCATCGTGCTCGCCGGGAAGCTGGACGACCCCTACAGCGGCAAGCAGATCGCCTTCGAGAAGAAGGACGCCGCCGAGGTCCAGATCGACCACGTCTACCCGCTCGCCCTCGCCTGGCGGATGGGCGCGTCCCGCTGGAACGAGGACAGGCGCGAGCAGTTCGCCAACGACCACGACAACCTGCTCGCCGTCTGGGGCGTGCCCAACCGGGACAAGAGCGACTCCGGCCCCGGCGAGTGGAAGCCCCAGAAGGGGTTCCAGTGCGTCTACGCGATCAAGTACGTCGCGGTCGCGAAGAAGTACTCCCTGCCGGTGACGCGCTCCGACCACGACGCGCTCCAGGACTTCCTCGCCCGCTGCTGACCACCGCACAACCGGCGGGCCACACCACCGACCGGCGCTGCCGTTGACCGGCAGTGCCATCGGACGGCAGTGCCGCCGAAGGGCGGTGGCACTGACCGGCGGTGCCCTGGGCCGGTAGTGCCGTCGGACGGCGGCGCCGCCGAAGGGCGGTGGCACTGACCGACGGTGCCCTGGGCCGGTAGTGCCGTCGGACGGCGGTGCTGCCGGTGGGCCGTAGGCTCGGGCCATGAGCGAAGCGCGCGGCGAGGACGCCGAGAAGGACGTGGAGAGCGCCGGGCAGGAGCGGCCGCGGGTGCGGACGGAGCGGGGCGTGGGGGCGCGGGCGACCGGTGCGGAGGTGACCGGCGCGTCCGCGACCGGCCTCACGCTGCGGGCCGGGAACGGGCTCGGCTCCCTGGCGCTCGGGGCCATGGCCCTCGGCGCCGTCGCGGTCGGCGCGGTCGCGATCGGCAGGCTCGTCGTGAAGCGGGCGGTCGTCGACCATCTCCAGGCCGGGACCGTCGAGATCAGGCACCTGAAGGTCGGCCGGCTGGAGATCGACGAGCGCTAGCCGGGCGGGCCGTGCCCGTCCGGCCGTGCGCGTCCGGCTAGCCGAGGGTCGCGCGGACCACGCCGGCGAGGTGCTCGGCCACCGACTGGGCCTGCGTCTCGGAGGCCGCCTCCACCATCACGCGCACCATCGGCTCGGTGCCGCTCGGGCGGATCAGGACGCGGCCGGTGTCGCCGAGGTCGGCCTCGGCGGCGGAGACGGCGACGGCCAGCTCGGGAGAGGTCTTGGCACGGTCCTTGTCGACGTCCTTGACGTTGATGAGAACCTGCGGCAGCCGCGTCATCACCTTGGCCAGCTCGTCCAGCGGGCGACCGCGGCGCACCATCGCGGCGAGCAGGTGCAGGCCGGTGAGGACGCCGTCCCCGGTCGTCGCGTGGTCCAGCATGATGACGTGGCCGGACTGCTCGCCGCCGAAGCCGAAGCCGCCCTCCTTCATCGCCTCCAGGACGTACCGGTCGCCGACCGCCGTCTCCACGACGGTGATGCCCGCCTCGCGCATGGCCAGCTTGAAGCCGAGGTTCGACATCACGGTCGCGACCACCGTGTCGGCGGCGAGGGCTCCGGCCTCCCGCAGGTCCAGGGCCAGGATCGCCATGATCTGGTCGCCGTCGACGACCTCGCCGCCCGCGGTCACCGCCAGGCACCGGTCGGCGTCGCCGTCGTTGGCGATGCCGGCGTCCGCGCCGTGCTCGCGGACGGCGCGCTGCAGCGCCTCCAGGTGCGTGGAGCCGCAGCCGGAGTTGATGTTCAGCCCGTCGGGGGCCGTGCCGATCGTGATGACCTCGGCCCCCGCGCGGCGCAGCGCCTCCGGGGCGACGTCGCTGGACGCGCCGTTGGCGCAGTCGATCACGACGCGCAGGCCGTCCAGCGACACCGGGACCGTGGTCAGCAGGTGCGCGACGTACTGCTCGACCGCGCCGTGCGCCTCCCGGACGCGGCCGACGCCCGCTCCGGTCGGCGGCTTCCACGCCTCGCCGAGCCGCGCCTCGACGCGGTCCTCCAGCTCGTCGGGGAGCTTGTAGCCGCTGCGGTCGAAGAACTTGATCCCGTTGTCGGGGGCCGGGTTGTGCGAGGCCGACAGCATCACGCCGAGGTCGGCGTCCAGGGCGTGGGTCAGGTGCGCCACCGCGGGCGTCGGCAGGACGCCGAGGCGCAGCACGTCCACCCCGGCGCTCGCGAGGCCCGCCACGACGGCGGCCTCCAGGAACTCGCCCGAGGCGCGGGGGTCGCGGCCGACCACCGCGACCGGGCGGTGCCCCTTGAACGCGCCCTGCTCCCCCAGCACCCGCGCCGCCGCGACGGACAGGTCCATGGCGAGCGGGGCGGTCAGGTCTCGGTTGGCGAGTCCGCGCACGCCGTCGGTCCCGAACAGACGAGCCACAGTTCAACTCCCGATCAGAGAGAAGGTTCCGGAAAACAGGGAGAGGACACCCGGAAAAGCGGACGAGCCGCCGCACCCGGGTGCGCCGGCCGTACGGGCCGGCTGCGGAGAAGCCACGGGGTGCGACGGCTCGTGCCGTCGATCAACGCTTGCTGTACTGCGGAGCCTTGCGGGCCTTCTTGAGACCGGCCTTCTTGCGCTCGGGCACCCGCGCGTCGCGGGTGAGGAAGCCGGCCTTCTTCAGCGCCGGGCGGTGCTCGATGTTCGCGAACTGCAGCGCGCGGGAGATGCCGAGGCGCAGCGCGCCGGCCTGGCCGGTGGTGCCGCCGCCGTTCACGCGCGCGAGCACGTCGAACTGGCCCTCCAGGCCCAGCAGCACGAACGGCTCGTTCACGATCTGCTGGTGCACCTTGTTCGGGAAGTACTGGTCCAGGGTGCGGCCGTTGATCTTCCACTGGCCGCTGCCGGGGACGATGCGGACCCGCGCGATGGCCTGCTTGCGGCGGCCGGTGCCGGCCGCGGGGCCGGTGGCGACCGGCTGGCCGAGGTAGCTCTCGCCGGCGGCCTCGGGGGTCTCGGTGCTGTACTCGGAGGGCGCTTCCTCGTACGAGTCGATCTCGGCGGCCTGCTCGGCGCCGGTGGTGTCGTCCACGGTTCTCCTTGGGGTGTTCTAGCCAGGGCGGCTGGCCCGTCAGGCGGGTGCCCCGGCGGCCTCTGCTTCCGGGTCGCGCACGATCGGCTCGTGCGCGGGCGTCACTTCTTGATCTGGCTGACCTGGGTGATCTCGAACGGGACCGGCTTCTGCGCCTGGTGCGGGTGGTCCGGCCCGGCGTAGACCTTCACCTTGCCGAACATCTTCCGGCCGAGGGAGTTCTTGGGCAGCATGCCCTTGATCGCCTTCTCGACGGCCCGCTCGGGGTGCTTGGCCAGCAGGTCGCCGTAGCTCACCGAGCGCAGACCGCCCGGGTAGCCGGAGTGCCGGTAGGCGCGCTTCTGCTCCAGCTTGTTGCCCGACAGCGCCACCTTGTCGGCGTTCACGATGACGACGAAGTCACCGGTGTCGAGGTGCGGGGCGTAGATCGGCTTGTGCTTACCCCGGAGCAGCTGTGCGACCTGACTGGCGAGACGGCCCAGCACGACATCGGTCGCGTCGATGACGTACCACTGACGCTGGACGTCAGCGGGCTTAGGGGTGTACGTGCGCACGGTCGTAAGCCTTCGTTTCTCGTCGACTCTCAGCGGTTTCGATCCTCCACCCGTCCTCGCGGACGGGTGCCTCCTGGCAGCGGAATCCTGCTCGCGCCGATCAGAGGATCATCCGACCCGGCGCTCCGGGATGCCGGGGCCCGCACGCGGCCACGGGGGCACATGATGGGGACGCACCGACAGGTCGTCGCGCCTCCCGCCTGCAGCGAGCAGGCGCCGACGCACACAACAAACACGCAGGATACTCGGCCATGCGCACACGGGTCAAAACGAGCCGCCGTGGCGCTTCCAGCCGCGGGTCCAGTATGCCGCATGACCCGAATGCCAGGAAGTGGACGTTCAGCACCGCGACGATCACACTTCGTGGCGGATCGGCTCTTTCTGGATTCATTTCTATAACACAGGGTCTATGTCGGGATATGGTGCCGGGCGACCGGTCCACGCCGGCTCACGCCGGCCCGCACCCGGGAGCCCCCGCTGACCACTCCCCGCAGACCAGCCGATCCCGCCGGAGGTCGCCGGCCCGGCCACGCCGGGCGCCCCGGCCCCTCCGGGCGCGACGCCTCCGCGCCGCGCGACGTTCCCCCGCGGCCCGGTGTCCCTCCCTACCGCGACGAACTCGTCGCGAGCGGCCCGCGACGCGCCCGCCGGGAGCCCCCGCCCGCCGACCGGTCGCCTAGCGACGGCGACGCGTTCTGGAACGGCCGCCCGCCGCGCGGGAAGCGCCCCAAGAAGAAGGGCGCGAAGGGGATCGTCGTGGCCGCCACCGCGTCCGCCCTCGCCATCGGCACCGGCGTCGTGATCGACCGGCTCGTCCTGCCCCAGTTCCGGTCGGAGCGGACGTCCGCCTCCGGATCACGGCACAGCCCGACCGTGGAGGTCCCGGCCGGTCCGCAGAGCGACCCGCTCGCCGCGACCGGCAAGGGCTCTGGAACCGGGACGGGTTCCGGCTCCAGGACGGGGACGGGCGGCGGCCGGACCGGCGCCTCGCCCGCGCCGACCGCCGAGGAGCAGACGCCGCCGCTGAAGGTGATCCACCCGCCGAAGAGCGCGTCCGCCAAGCCCTCGAAGTCCAAGAAGTCCCCCGGGTCGGACGCTCCGTCGGCGCCGGGCGCGAGCAGGACTCCGGGAGGCGGTACCGGCGGCTCCGGCTCCGGCGGCTCGTCCGGCCCCGAGGCGAGCGTGGTGTCCCTCACCAACGCCGAACGCGCCAAGCACGGCTGCCCCGCGCTGCGCACCGACGCGCGGCTCGTCACCGCGGCCCGCAAGCACTCGGCGGACATGGCGGCCAACGACTACTTCGACCACACGTCCCGCAACGGCGACAGCCCGTGGAAGCGGATGGAGGACGCCGGATACAGCAGCCCCGGGGCGGAGAACATCGCCAAGGGCTACCCGACCGCGTCGGCCGTCGTGAAGGGCTGGATGGACAGCCCCGGCCACCGGGCCAACATCCTGAACTGCGGGCTGCGCGCCATCGGCGTCGGGATGGCCTCGGGGTCCGGCGGGCGGCTGTGGACGCAGGACTTCGGCTGGAAGTGACCGCCCCCGCCCGGCGGGGACGCGACCTTCGGCAAATCACCGGCGTCCGGTTCGCCCCCATGTCATGGTGGGTGTCGCGAAGGTCCAGAGCCCTGAACGAGGAACGGTAAGGTCCAACCCATGGGTTATCCGGGCGATCAAGGCAAACCCGGCGACTGGCCTCCCCGGCAGTCGCCGCACGCGCCGTACGGACCCGGAGCCGAAGCGCCGCCGTACGGCCACGACAACGACGAATCCCCTTTCGCCCCGCGCGACGAGGGCCCCGGCGCGCCGCCGGCGTTCGGCGGGGGCGGCTTCGGCGACGACACGTTCGGCCAGGAGAAGTTCGGCAATGACGCGTTCGGCGGTCCCTCCTACGGTGGCGGCGCGCCCGGTGGTGCGCCCGGCGGCGAGGCGCCCGGCGAGCGGACCGCGGCGTGGTCCGACCAGCCGCCCGCGTGGGGCGACGAGTCCGCCGCCGGCGGCGGCTTCGGCGAGAACGGCCCCGGCGAGGGCGGCTTCGGCTCCTACGAGGGCATGCCGCCCGGACCGTCCGGCGCGCCCGAGCGCCCCGAGCGCCGCCGCAACCTGCCGCTGATCATCGGCGGCGCCGCGGTCGCCGGGATCCTCCTCATCGGCGGCGGCGTCGGGCTGTCGTCGATGCTCAAGGGCGACTCCAAGCCGAAGCCGAAGCCGACGCAGGCCGCGTCCCAGCAGCCGCAGGCCACGCCGACCCCCACGCAGCCCGTCCTGACCCCGGTGAAGCTGCAGAGCCGCACCACCGACCCCGTGCCGCTGACCCTCAAGGAGATCTTCGGCAAGGCGACGTTCAAGGCGGGCAGCCACAAGTACGTGCGGACGGCCGCCGCCGGGAAGAAGACCTGCGCCGGCGCCGTCGGCGGCACGACCCTGGCCGCGGCGCTCAAGAAGGGGCGCTGCACCCAGGTGCTCCGGGCCACCTACGCGCTCAGCAACGGCTCCCTCGTCGGCACGGTCGGCGTGTTCAACCTGCAGACCGAGGCCGCCGCCAAGAAGGCCGTCAAGGCCGCCGCCGCCAAGGACGCGTTCCTGGTGTCGCTGCCCGGCACGGGCGTCAGCAAGAACATCGGCAAGGGCGAGGCGCTCGGCACCTCGCAGGCGCGCGGCCACTACGTCATCATGACCTGGGTGCAGCGGCCGGACGGCAAGAAGATCTCCAGCAAGTACCATGCCGCGGTCCAGGTCTTCGGCACCCAGCTGGTGAAGGGCAGCAACCTGGCAATGGCGCTGCACTACCGGGAGACCGAAGGCAAGCCCCTCCAGAAGTGACCCCCATGACTACCCTCACTGCTTATGTCTGGACCTAGAGACGCACGGGAGCCCGGCGAGCAGGCCGGCGAGGCCGCTCCCCTCAAGCTCCCCGCCTTCGGGCTGGAGGCCCCCTGGTGGGCCGCGGAGTCCGCGGACGCGGCCCCGTCGGCCGAGCAGGCCGCCGCGCCGGAGATGCTGTCGGCGCCCGTCGTCGAGGACGCCCTCACCGAGGAGGTCCAGGACGAGGCCGGCGCCTCCGCCTCCGAGACGCCCCGCCTCTCCGAGGTCCCCGCCGCTCCCCACGTCGCCTCGGCGCCGCCCGGGACGCTCGTCGCCGGGAGGGGCGTCCCGCGCGTCGACTCCCGCGGCGCCGTCCCCGCCGATCCGATCGTCAAGCCCCCGATCTCCCCCGACGAGACCGACCCCGAAGGCTTTCCGCCCATCCCGCCCGTCGAGGGCGGGTTCCGGGACGCGACGCCGCGAGGCGAGGCCGCGGGGGCCGTCACACCAGAGACCGAGGCCACCGTGGACCACCCCGCCGTGACCGACACCGCGACGGACATCCCCGCGTCGCTTGCGGCGTTCGAGAAGGCCAAGGAGGCGGAGGACGCCGCCTCGCTCGCGCCCGTGCTCGTCCCGGACGCCATCCTCCCGCCCGGCGTCGTCCCGCCCACCGGAAGCGGCCCGTTCCCGCACACCGATCCGGCCGCGGTGGGCCCGGCCGGCTCCGACCAGGGGGGCACGCCGCTCTTCCACGCCGAGGGCGCCGCCCCCGCCGACGCCCCGCCGCCCGGACGCCCCCCGCAGGGCATGCCCGTCACCGGCCGGGGTGGCGCCAAGGGACGCTCGGTGCTGATCGGCGGCGTCGCCGCGGTCATCCTCGCCGCGGTCGGGGCCCTGTTCCTCATCGGCGGCACGGGCTCGGACGGCGACCGCGGCAAGAAGGGCGAGACCCCCGAGGCCCCCGCGGCGGCGCAGACCACGCCCGCGGTCACACCGTCCGCCACGGCCGCCGCCCCCGTGGACATCAACAACGAGAAGACCGACACCGCCGACCTGACGTTCCGCGACGTCTTCCCGACCGAGACCATCCGGTTCGGCGACCGGACGTACCTGCGGGACCGCTGGTCGCTCAACCGGGACGTCACCTACGCGGCCCGCGGCTCCATGCTCGCGGCCCTCCGCAAGGACCAGTGCCGCAAGATCGTCCGCGCCACCTACATCGACCCGCAGACCAAGCTCGCCGTCACCTCCGGCATCGCGGTGATGCCGACGAAGGCGGCCGCGATCGCCGTGAGCAAGGCGGGCGACCCCGCCCGCTACGAGTGGTTCCGCGGCATGGCGGGCAAGCGGTCCCCCGACATCGACCAGGCCGGCGGGTACGCGGCCGCGACCGTGCGCGGCCGGTACGTCGCCTACGCCTACGTCCAGTGGGCGAACGGGAAGAAGGCCAAGCCCGGCGACCCGACGATCAAGAAGGCGGCGCAGCTGTTCCTCGACTACGACCTGCGCCCGATCGTGGCGCGGTCCCGCGGCTGAGCCCGTAGGCCCGGCCCCGGGGCCGGGGGGTCAGCAGCCCTGCCGGTGCGCGGCGCCGCCGGGCGGCGCCGGCTGGTCGGCGGACGCCGCGGCGGCCGTGGCGTTCAGCGTCCGGACGCGGCGGGTCTCCTGGGCCCGCCTGGCCAGGCTCTCGTCCTCGGGGTAGCGGATCTCCTCCAGCGACAGGCCGTGCGCGGGCGCCACGTTCACGCCCGAGTCGCGGACGCGCGCCGCGAGCACCTGCGCGGGCCACTCGACCTCGCGCCGCCCGTCCCCCACCATCAGCAGCGCGCCGACCAGCGCGCGGACCATCGAGTGGCAGAACGCGTCGGCCTCCACGGTGGCGAGCGCGAGATGCGGGTCGCGGTCGTCGCGCGCCCACTCGTAGCGCAGCAGCTCCCGGATCGTCGTCGCGCCCTCCCGCCTGCGGCAGTACGCGGCGAAGTCGTTCTCGCCGACCAGCCTGCGGGCGGCCTCGTTCATCCGGCCGAGGTTCAGGGGACGGGGATGCCACAGCACGTCGTGGCGGCGCAGCGGCTCCACCCCGAACGGGTTGTCGCACACCCGGTACACGTAGCGCCGCGACAGCGCGGAGAACCGCGCGTCGAACCCCTCCGGGGCGATCGACACGCGCCACACCCGCACGTCCGGGGGCAGCAGCCCGGCGAGGCGGCGCGGCATCGTCCCGTTGATCGCCGAGTAGGCGGCGACGGGGACGACGAGGTGGGCGACCTGGCCTCGGGCGTGGACCCCGGCGTCGGTGCGGCCGGCGACGGTGAGCATGGGGGGCGGGTCCAGCCGCAGCATCCGGGCCAGCGCGTCCTCGATGACGCCCTGGACGGTCCGCTGGTTCGGCTGCCTCGCCCAGCCCGCGAAGTCCGACCCGTCGTAGGAGATGTCGAGCCGGAGTCGTACCAGTGCGGTCATGTCAGCCGAGTCGTCCTTCTGCAACGTCCGTCCATCCCTCCGGGCACCCCGCGTTCGTCGGGCACTCCCCTGACACGCTCCCCGGTGAACCGTCGCCCTCCTGCCATGACCATGCGATCAAGTCTGGCAAAGTTCGGGCCCGCCGTCCCGATGGAAACGGCGGGCCCTCACGAACTTCGAGCAAACGCTCGCCCAGTTCAAGCGGCGGATTACTCCTTCTCGCCCTCGTCCTTGGCTTCCGCGTCGCCGGCGGCCTCGTCCTTGGCGTCCACGGCGGCCGTGTCGTCGGCCTCCGTCTTGGCCTCGGGCTCCTCCGCCTTCGGCGCCGGGGCGGCCGGAGCGGCCGTGCCGCCGGACGCCGCCAGCTGCTCCTGCACCAGCTCGATCACGGCCATCGGGGCGTTGTCGCCCTTGCGCGGCCCGATCTTGGTGATGCGGGTGTAGCCGCCGGGACGGTTCTCGAAGCGCGGCGCGATCTCGGTGAAGAGCTCGTGCAGGACGCCCTTGTCGCGGATCGTCTTGGCGACCAGGCGACGGTTGTGCAGGTCGCCCTTCTTCGCCTTGGTGATCAGCTTCTCCGCCAGCGGACGCACCCGCCGGGCCTTGGCCTCGGTGGTGGTGATGCGGCCGTGCTCGAACAGCGACGTGGCCAGGTTGGCCAGGATCAGGCGCTGGTGCGCCGCGCTGCCGCCGAGGCGGGCGCCCTTGGTGGGCTGGGGCATGTCGTTTCCTTCCTGCACCGGCCGTGTCAGGTACCGGTGTCAGCTGGTTCCGGCCGGCCGGGGACCGCGGGCCCCCGGCCGCCGGACTCGGGTTCCTAGTACTGCTCGGTCTCGGCGTAGCCCTGGTCGTCGTCGCCGTAGTTGTCGGCCGCCGCGCTCGGGTCGAACCCGGGCGGGGAGTCCTTCAGCGACAGGCCCATGTCGTTGAGCTTCTGCTTGACCTCTTCGATCGACTTGGCGCCGAAGTTGCGGATGTCGAGCAGGTCCTGCTCGCTGCGGGCGACGAGCTCGCCCACGGAGTGGATGCCCTCGCGCTTCAGGCAGTTGTAGGAGCGGACCGTGAGGTTCAGCTCCTCGATCGGCAGGGCCAGGTCCGCGGCGAGCGCGGCGTCCGTCGGGGACGGGCCCATGTCGATGCCCTCGGCCTCGACGTTGAGCTCCCGGGCCAGCCCGAACAGCTCGACGAGGGTCTTGCCGGCGGAGGCGACCGCGTCGCGCGGCAGCATCGCCTGCTTGGTCTCCACGTCCAGGATGAGGCGGTCGAAGTCGGTGCGCTGCTCGACTCGGGTGGCCTCGACCTTGTAGGTGACCTTGAGCACGGGCGAGTAGATGGAGTCGATCGGGATCCGGCCGATCTCCTGGCCCGGCTGCTTGTTCTGCGCGGCCGAGACGTAGCCGCGGCCGCGCTCGACCGTCAGCTCCATCTCCAGCTTGGCCTTGTTGTTCAGCGTGGCGATGTGCAGGTCCGGGTTGTGGACCTCCACGCCCGCCGGCGGCGCGATGTCGGCCGCGGTCACCTCGCCCGGGCCCTGCTTGCGCAGGTACATGACGACGGGCTCGTCGTGCTCGGAGGAGACGACGAGCTCCTTGAGGTTCAGGATGATGTCGGTGACGTCCTCCTTCACCCCGGGCACGGTCGAGAACTCGTGCAGGACGCCCTCGATCCGGATGCTGGTGACGGCCGCACCGGGAATGGAGGAGAGCAGCGTGCGGCGCAGCGAGTTGCCGATCGTGTAGCCGAAGCCCGGCTCCAGCGGCTCGATGGTGAACCGCGACCGGTACTCGTCGACCTGCTCTTCGGTGAGAGTGGGACGCTGAGCGATGAGCATGGTGGTGCCTTCTTTCCGCGGTGCCCGCTATTTGACTACCGCGTTCTGGATTCTTCCCCGATCCGCCGGGGCCCCAACGGGGGACCCCGGCGGGCGTTGAGCCCTTACTTGGAGTAGAGCTCGACGATCAGCTGCTCCTGGACGGGAGCGTCGATCTGCTGCCGGACGGGCAGCGAGTGCACGAGGATCCGCATCTTCTCGCCGTCGACCCCGAGCCACGCCGGAACCGGACGCTCGCCGACCTCGGCCTTGGCGACCTGGAACGGCGTCATCTCCAGCGACTTGGGCTTGACGTCGACGATGTCGGCCTCGCCGACCAGGGCCGACGGGATGTTGACCTTCTTGCCGTTGACCCGGATGTGGCCGTGCCGGATGAGCTGGCGGGCCATGTCGCGGGACTTGGCGAAGCCGGCCCGGTAGACGACGTTGTCGAGCCGGCGCTCCAGCAGCATGAGCAGGTTGTCACCCGTCTTGCCCTGCTGGCGGGTCGCCTCGACGTAGTAGTTGTGGAACTGCCGCTCCAGCACGCCGTAGATGCGCCGCGCCTTCTGCTTCTCGCGAAGCTGCAGCAGGTACTCGGTCTCCTTGGGCCGACCGCGACCGTGCTCACCCGGCGGGTAGGGACGGATCTCGATCGGGCACTTCGGGCCCTCGCACTTGCTGCCCTTGAGGAACAGCTTCATCTTCTCGCGGCGGCAGAGCTTGCAGTCCGCACCGGTGTAACGAGCCATTGTTCTAGATCTCCCCTGCCTCAGACCCGGCGACGCTTCGGCGGGCGGCAGCCGTTGTGCGGAACGGGCGTGACGTCCTGGATCGAGCCCACCTCGAGGCCGGTGGCCTGCAGCGACCGGATGGCGGTCTCGCGGCCCGAGCCCGGGCCCTTCACGAAGACGTCGACCTTGCGCATGCCGTGCTCCATCGCGCGCCGGGCGGCGGCCTCGGCGGCCTGCTGCGCGGCGAACGGGGTGGACTTGCGCGAGCCCTTGAACCCGACGTGGCCCGAGGAGGCCCAGGAGATCACGTTGCCGTTGGGGTCGGTGATCGAAACGATCGTGTTGTTGAACGTGCTCTTGATGTGGGCGTGCCCGTGAGCGACGTTCTTCTTTTCCTTGCGGCGCACCTTCTTGGCGCCGACACGGCTCTTAGGAGGCATGTGCTCTCTCTACTCTTGAGGTCATCGATCCGGAGGACCGACTCCGGACTACTTCTTGCCGGCCTTCTTCTTGCCGGCCACGGTCTTCTTCTTGCCCTTGCGGGTGCGGGCGTTGGTCTGCGTGCGCTGACCGTGCACCGGAAGCCCGCGGCGGTGCCGGATGCCCTGGTAGCACCCGATCTCGATCTTGCGGCGGATGTCCGCCTGGACCTCGCGGCGAAGATCACCCTCGATCTTGTAGTTCGCCTCGATCCAGTCACGGAGCTTGACCAGCTCGTCGTCGCCGAGCTGGTGCACGCGCAGGTCGCCGCTGATGCTGGTACCCGCAAGGGTCTCCAGCGCCCGCGTCCGGCCGATGCCGAAGATGTAGGTGAGAGCGACCTCGAGGCGCTTGTCGCGCGGGAGGTCGACGCCGAGGAGGCGTGCCATGTGGGCAGTTCCCTTCATTCGTCCGGAGGTATGGACGCACCGCCTCCGCATACACCCTGCCCGGGTGGCGGCCCCGGCCTCCGGAGTTCCGGGGGTGCCCCTCCACACGACACTGCCGTACGGCCGGATCCGGGAGTTCCCGGACCCGGCGCGTACGGCCGTGTGAAGGCTGCGGTGCGCTTGCTGGGTTGTGAGCGTCAGCCCTGACGCTGCTTGTGGCGCGGGTCGGAGCAGATGACCATGACCCGGCCGTGCCGGCGGATGACGCGGCACTTGTTGCAGATCTTCTTGACGCTCGGCTTGACCTTCACTGGGTCTCCTAGAGATAAGGGTCACCCCCGCGCCGCCACGCACGGGGAAGGCAACCCCAGTGGGATTTACTTGTAGCGGTAGACGATCCGACCGCGCGTGAGGTCGTAGGGGCTCAGCTCCACAACGACGCGGTCGTCCGGCAGGATCCGGATGTAGTGCATCCGCATCTTGCCGCTGATGTGGGCGAGCACCTTGTGCCCGTTGTCGAGCTCCACCTTGAACATGGCGTTCGGCAGCGACTCGATGACGGTGCCCTCGATCTCGATGGCCCCTTCTTTCTTGGGCATGTCCTCCGCGCTTCGCTGATCGGCTCATTGGACGCGGTCCGGCTCTCCAGGGGAGAATCAGCCGCGACCCGCACCGCGGCGCGGATGCGCCAGGAAGGGGAATCGAGCGGCCGTCGACGGACCGACAAGGGAGTCTACGTCAACCGGCCGTCCAATGCGAAATCGACGCATGATACGTGTCCGGAGACTCCTCCCGAGTCAAGCATACCTCGCCTGCGCGTTGTACCTTTCCAGGAGAGCGACGTTCGAGGAGGGTCAGCATGCCGAGCTATGACTTCGCGCTGATCCTCAGCCGTCCCCTCTACGAGGACGAGCTCGACCCGCTGTTCGACCGCACCCACGGCGCCGTCACCGTGTCGATCGTCAGCGAGCCGCAGCACGCCGACCGGCGCGGAAACGCCTCGTGCACCTGGCCCGGCGCCACCCTCGCCGCGGCGATCATGGAGGTGGTCGGGCACGTCGAGGAGAGCGCGCCCGGCCTGCACGTCCTGCAGGTGGAGGCCGACCCGCTGCTGACCATCCGCGACATCGCCGAGCGGGTGGGCCGGTCCCTCGACTCGGTCCGGCACGCGATCACCGGGGCGCGCGGCGCCACCGGCTTCCCGTCCTCGGAGATGTCCACCGCCGGTCACCGGCTGTGGCGGTGGTCCAAGGTCGCCGCCTGGTACGGGCTCGACGATCCCCAGCTCATCGAGGCCAAGCCGACCGTCCAGGCCATCAACGGCTGGCTCGCGCTGCGCGACGTCGTCCCCGACGTCGCCCCTGCTCCAGAGGACGTCACCTCGGCCCTGTCCCTCGTCATCCCCCACGTCGCCTGAGCGCGCGTCGCCCGGGCGAGGCGGAGGACGCCGCCCCGGCGACCGCGCTCCCGGCGGGGGCCGAGTCGACAGTCCCGGCGCGCGGACGCGAAGATCGTCTCGGCGCCCGCGCCCGGGGCTGCCCGGAACGCGGGGTTCCGTGATGTGCTGGGGGCGACGGGGAGGGGATCGATGGCGATCATCGCGCAGCTGAGCGACATCCATCTGGCGGCCGGACGCAACGGCGGGATGGACGACGACTCGGGGCCGGTCCGCGCGCTGCGGGCCGCCGTGTCGAGCCTGCTGTCGCTGCCCGCGCGGCCCGACGCCGTCGTGCTCACCGGGGACCTCGCCGACCGCGGCCTGCCCTCCGAGTACGCCCGGCTGCACGCGCTGCTGTCGCCGCTGCCGATGGCCGTCTACCCGATGTGCGGCAACCACGACGACCGCGACGAGATGCGCCGGACGTTCGCCGACCATCCGGCGGTCGCGGCGACGGGCACCGGGCCCGGGGCGCCCGTCCAGTACGCCGTCGACGTGGCCGGCGTGCGCCTGGTCTGCTGCGACACGACCGTCGACGGCCACCCCCACGGGCACATGAGCGAGGAGAGGCTCGCCTGGCTGGAGGAGACGCTGAGCGCCGCGCCCGGCGTCCCGACCGTCATCGCCACCCACCACCCGCCGTACCCGATCGGGATGCGGTTCATCGACGACCTGCGGTTCGTCGACCCCGCCGGGTTCGCGGCCGTGATCTCCCGGCACCCGCAGGTCGTCCGGGTGATCTCCGGGCACGCGCACCGGGCGACGGTCGGATCGCTGGCGGGACGGGTCTGCACCACCTGCCCGAGCACCTACCGGCAGCTGTTCCTCGACCTCACCCAGCGGGGCCGCGCCGCCGTCACCGGGGAGCCCGCCGGGTTCGCCCTGCACCTCGTCGGCGAGGACGGCACCGCCACCACCCACTTCGCCCCGACCGGGAACTACCGGCCCCTGATGGACGTGGAGTGACCCCGCCGGGCGGCACCGGGCGCGCCGGCCCGGCCCCTGCCGGACGGGCGCGTCAGCGGTCGCCCTGGCGCCCGCCGAAGACCGTGCGCATCAGCAGGACGGCGCCCCACGGGGCCGCCACCCAGATCCACCACGGGTAGACCGCGCCCGACGTCACCAGGATGATCAGCCACACCGTCAGGTTGATCGCGCTGACCGTCGCCCAGGCACCCCACATCGCCGCCATCCGCTGCGGTCCGAGGTCGCCCGACGGCCGCCGCGCCGGCGACGCGGTGCCCTTGCTCTGCGTCGCGGGGACCGGGAGCTGGTACAGGTCCTCCTCGGGCAGGTCGGACGTGACCTCCTGGAGCTGCCCGAGCGTCTTGGCGCCGTAGACCGCGTCCAGCCGCTCCTGCAGCTCGTCCATCGTGATCCGGCCCTCCGCGCAGTGCTCGCGCAGACTCGCGGCCACCCGGTCGCGGTCGGCGTCCGACGCCCGGATCTCAGGGTTCGGCGCCATCGCTCCTCCGCTCCTCAGGACCTGCCTTCACTCTCCATTCTGCGGCGCGGATCCGAGCTTCGCGAACCGGTCCCGGCCTTCGTCGAGCGCCGTCAGGACGCGGGGGCCGTCCGCCGTGACCGCGAACGTGTGCTCGAAGTGCGCCGAGGAGCGCCCGTCGGTCGTCACGACCGTCCAGCCGTCGTCGAGCTCGACGGTCTCCTTCGTGCCGAGGTTCACCATCGGCTCCACCGCGAAGCACATGCCCGGCTCCAGGACGGGCCCGTGCCCGGGCGCGCCGTGGTTGGGGATCAGCGGGTCCATGTGCATCTCGGTCCCGATGCCGTGCCCGCCGTAACCCTCGACGATGCCGTAGCGCCCCTGAGAGCGGATGTGGGACTCGATCGCATGGGAGATGTCCGTGAGGCGGGCGCCGGCGCGCCCGGCCGCGAGACCGCGCCACAGGGACTCCTCCGCGACCTCCAGCAGCCGCCGCTCCTCGTCGGTGATCTCCCCCACCGGGACCGTGATCGCCGCGTCGCCGTGCCAGCCCTCCACGATCGCGCCGCAGTCGATGGACAGCACGTCGCCCTCGCGCAGGATCTTGTCCGCCCGCGGGATGCCGTGCACGATCTCCTCGTTGACCGACGCGCAGATCGTCCCCGTGAAGCCGTGGTAGCCCTTGAACGACGGGACGCCGCCGTTGTCGCGGATGTGCTCCTCGGCGAGCGCGTCCAGGTCCAGCGTGCTCAGGCCGGGCTCGGCGGCCGCGCGCAGCAGCTCCAGCGTCCGGCCGACGAGCAGACCCGCCGCGCGCATCAGCTCGACCTGCTCCGCGGTCTTCATCTGGATCATGAGCCTGCGCCGTTTGAACATCTCTCCCCTTGCACCGGTCCTCGCGCCGAAACGGCCGCGCGGACGCGGGATCACCCGCGTCCGCGCCCACGACCCCCTCGGGGGGCCGTCACTTCTCCAGTGAACCCGTCGACCTCTCCAGCGGGCCCGTCACTTCTCCAACGGGCGCAGCGCGGTGAGGGCGCGCTTGGTGACCTCTTCGACCGGTCCGGTGGCGTCGATGCCGACGAGGATGTTCTCGTCGGCGTAGAACTGCACCAGCGGCGCCGTGTCGTGCCGGTACACCTCCAGGCGGTGCATGACGACCTCTTCCTTGTCGTCGTCCCGCTGGAACAGGTGACCGCCGCAGTCGTCGCAGATGTCGTCCTGCTTGTCGTCGAAGTCGACGTGCCAGATCCGGCCGCACTTGTCGCAGGTGCGCCGGCCCGACAGCCGCCGGACGACCTCGTCCTCGTCGACGACGAGCTCCAGCACGATGTCGAGGCGGGTGTCCCACTCGGCGAGGATCTTCTTCAGCGTCTCGGCCTGCGGGACGTTGCGCGGGAACCCGTCCAGCAGGAAGCCGTCGCGGGCGTCGTCCTCGCCGAGCCGGTCGCGGACCATCGCGATCGTGACCTCGTCGGGGACGAGGTCGCCGCGGTCCATGTACTGCTTGGCCTGTCGGCCGAGCGGCGTCCCGCCGCTGACGTTCGCGCGGAAGATGTCACCTGTCGAGATCTTCGGGACCGACAGATGAGATGCGATGAACTGGGCCTGCGTCCCCTTGCCCGCACCCGGGGGGCCCACCAGGACGATACGCACTACCGGAGGAAGCCCTCGTAGTTGCGCTGCTGGAGCTGACTCTCGATCTGCTTCACGGTATCCAGTCCGACGCCGACGACGATGAGGATGCTCGTGCCGCCGAACGGGAAGTCCGAGCTCGCCTTCATGAGTGCGAAGGCGACCATCGGGATGAGGGACACGAGCCCCAGGTAGAGCGCACCGGGTGTGGTGATCCGGGTCAGCACGAAGTCGAGGTACTCGGCGGTCGGCCGACCAGGACGGATACCTGGGATGAATCCACCATACTTCTTCATGTTGTCGGCGACTTCAGTGGGGTTGAAGGTGATCGCCACATAGAAGTACGTGAAGAAGATGATGAAGACGAAGAAGATCCCCATGTGCCAGGCGTTGTCCTGCTGGAGATAGGGCTGGACCTTTTGCAGCCACTTGGTGTTGGGCCACAACTGGGTGGCCAGTACCGGCAGGTAGAGCAGCGAGGACGCGAAGATGATCGGGATGATGCCGGCCTGGTTGACCTTCAGCGGGATGTAGGTCGAGGTGCCGCCGTACATGCGGCGTCCCACCATCCGCTTGGCGTACTGGACCGGGATGCGCCGCTGGGCCTGCTCGACGAACACGACCCCGGCCATGATCGCCAGACCCACCAGGATCACGACCGCGAAGACGAAGCCGTTCTTGGTCTTGTAGATGCTCCAGAACTGGGCGGGGAAGACCGCCACCACCTGGGTGAAGATCAGGATCGACATGCCGTTGCCGACGCCGCGGTCGGTGACCAGCTCGCCCAGCCACATGATGACGGTCGTGCCCGCCACCATGATGATCACCATCGTGATGATCGGGAAGATGCCCTTGTCGTACAGGATGTCGCCGCTGCCGGAGATGCCCTGGAACAACTGACCGGTGCTCGCCATCGCGACGATGCCGGTCGCCTGCAGGATCGCCAGCCCGACCGTCAGGTACCGCGTGTACTGGGTGATCTTCGTCGTGCCGGCCTGGCCCTCCTTCTTCAGGGCCTCCAGCCGCGGGATCACCACCGTCAGCAGCTGCAGGATGATGCTGGCCGTGATGTACGGCATGATGCCGAGCGCGAAGACCGACAGCTTCAGCAGCGCGCCGCCGCTGAACAGGTCGACCAGGCCGTAGAGCTGGCTGCTGCCCTTGGCCGCGTCCGCGGTCTCCTTCAGCACCTTCACGTTCACGTTGGGCGTCGGCAGGATCGAACCGATCCTGAACACCACGATCATGAACAACGTGAAAAGGATTTTCTTACGCAGGTCAGGCGTACGGAAAGCCCGAGCGAACGCGGTCAGCACCATTCCTCCTGCGCGACTGGCGGGTTCATGGCCGCCGAGGGGGCGGTTTCAGGTCCATGAGTTCGGGCGGAGAATACCCGGTGTGACGGCAGAGTGCGCAATCTCACGCGGAGTACCTTCGCTCGTGTGACTCTAACAGCAGATGACACCGGGGCCGCCCCGCCGGACCCGGCGGCCTCACGGCCCCGGGCCTCATGCGGGCGCGGCCCCGGCATCAGGTGTCCTTCTTACAGCTCGTCGGCGGATCCGCCGGCGGCCGCGATCTTCTCCTTGGCGGCGCCGGAGAAGGCGTGCGCCTTCACCCGGACCGCGACGGAGATGTCGCCCGTGCCGAGGATCTTGACCGGACGGCCGCGGCGCACCGCGCCCTTCGCCGCCAGGTCCTCCGCCGTGACCTCGCCGCCCTCGGGGTAGAGCGCGGCGAGCTTGTCCAGGTTCACGACCTGGAACTCGACCCGGTTCGGGTTCTTGAAGCCCTTGAGCTTCGGAACCCGGCGGATCAGGGGCATCTGGCCGCCCTCGAAACCGACGGGGACGGTGCTGCGGGCCTTGGTGCCCTTGGTGCCGCGACCGGCGGTCTTGCCCTTGGACGCCTCGCCACGGCCCTTGCGGGTCTTGGCCTTGTTGGCGCCGGGGGCCGGACGCAGGTCGTGCACCTTCAGCGGGGCGCCCTCGGTCTCCGCAGCGGAGTCCTTACCGAGATCAGCCGCCATGTCAGTCGACCTCCTCGACGGTGACCAGGTGCGCCACCGTCCGGATCATGCCGAGCACCTCGGGGCGGTCCTCGCGGACCACGCTCTGCCCGATCTTCTTCAGGCCCAGGGTGCGCAGCGTGTCACGCTGGTTCTGCTTCTCGCTGATCACGGACTTGGTCTGCGTGATCTTCAGGTTGCTCACGACGACGCGACCTCCGCCCTCGGCTCGCTGCCCGCGGCGCGCGCGCGCAGCATGGCCGCCGGGGCGACGTCCTCGATCGGCAGGCCGCGCTTGGCCGCGATCTCCTCGGGACGCTTCAGCGACTTCAGACCCGCGATCGTGGCGTGCACGATGTTGATCGCGTTGTCGCTGCCCAGCGACTTGCTCAGCACGTCGTGGATGCCGGCGCACTCCAGGACCGCGCGCACCGGACCGCCGGCGATGACGCCGGTACCGGGGCTGGCCGGACGGAGCAGGACCTCGCCCGCCGCGTCGCGCGCCTGCACCAGGTGCGGGATGGTGCCCTGGATCCGCGGCACCTTGAAGAAGTGCTTCTTGGCCTCCTCGACGCCCTTGGCGATCGCCGCGGGCACCTCCTTGGCCTTGCCGTAGCCGACGCCGACGGTGCCGTTGCCGTCACCGACGATCACCAGAGCGGTGAAGCTGAAGCGACGCCCGCCCTTGACGACCTTGGCGACACGGTTGATCGCCACGACCTTCTCGATGTACGACTGGCCCTTGTCGGCGCCACCGCGGCGGTCGTCGCGGCGGTCGCGACGGTCGCCACCCTGACCGCCACCACGCCTCTGCGCTGCCATCAGTGGTTCCTCTCGTTCACCTTGTAAAGGGCCATCAGAGCTCCAGGCCCCCCTCACGCGCACCGTCCGCGACAGCGGCGATACGGCCGTGGTACTTGTTGCCGCCGCGGTCGAACACGACCGCGTGGACGCCGGCCTGCTTGGCCCGCTCGGCGACGAGCTCGCCGACCTTGCGGGACTTGGCCGTCTTGTCGCCGGAGTCGGCGCGCAGGTCCGCCTCCATCGTCGACGCGCTGGCCAGCGTGTGGCCCTTGTCGTCGTCGATGACCTGGACGAACACGTGCCGGCTGGAGCGGGTCACGACCAGGCGCGGCCGCGCGGCGCTGCCCACGACCTTCTTGCGGACCCGCAGGTGCCGACGCTTGCGAGCAAGCTGGCGACCGCTCGTGGCCTTGCCGGCCAGGGTCTTGGTGCCTGCCATGACTACTTACCAGCCTTTCCGACCTTGCGGCGGATCTGCTCGCCCTCGTAGCGCACGCCCTTGCCCTTGTACGGGTCGGGCTTGCGCAGCTTGCGGATGCGAGCGGCGATCTCACCGACGAGCTGCTTGTCGATGCCCTCGACGACGAGCTGCGTCGGCCTCTCCACCGTGAAGGTGATGCCCTCCGGCGCCTCGAACGGGATCGGGTGGCTGTAGCCGAGCGAGAACTCCACGTTCTTGCCCTTGGCCACCACCCGGTAGCCGACGCCCTGGATGACCAGGGTCTTCTTGTAACCGTCGGTGACCCCGACGACCATGTTGTTGATCAGCGTCCGAGTGAGCCCGTGCAGGCCGCGCACCTTGTTGACGTCGTTGGGCCGGGAGACGACGAGCTTGCCGTCCTCCTGGCTGACCTCGATGGGGTCGGCGACGGTGTGCGAGAGCGTGCCCTTCGGGCCCTTGACGGTGACCTCGCGGCCTTCGAGCTTGACCTCGACACCGCTGGGCACGCTGATGGGGAGACGTCCGATACGAGACATTAGAAGTGCCCTCCCCTCACCAGACGTAGGCGAGGACTTCCCCGCCCACTCCGCGCTTGCCGGCCTGACGGTCCGTCATCAGGCCCGAGGACGTCGAGATGATCGCGACGCCCAGCCCGCCCAGGACCTTCGGCAGGTTGTCCTTCTTCGCGTACACACGCAGACCCGGCTTCGAGACGCGCTTGATGCCGGCGATCGAACGCTCGCGGGTCGGGCCGAACTTCAGCTCGATCAGGAGCTTCTTGCCGACCTCGGCGTCCTCCACGGTCCAGCCCGAGATGTAGCCCTCCTGCTGGAGGATCTCGGCGATGTGCGCCTTGATCTTCGAGTACGGCATCGCCACCGAGTCGTGGTACGCCGAATTCGCGTTGCGCAGACGCGTCAGCATGTCTGCGATCGGGTCGGTCATCGTCATGGCCTACTGGCCCTCCCTCGCCACGGTTTCCTCGGGTTGATGCGGCCCGTGGACCTTTGGCGCGGTCGTGGACACCCTCTCAGGCGCCCGGTTGGTCATTACAGGCCGGCTTCCGCCGCCCCCGGAGCCGCGCTCCGGGGACGCGGTCACCAGCTGGACTTCGTGATGCCAGGCAGCTCGCCGCGGTGGGCCATCTCCCGGAAGCACACGCGGCACAGGCCGAACTTCCGGTAGACGGAGCGCGGACGCCCGCAGCGCGAGCACCGAGTGTACGCGCGCACGCCGAACTTCGGCTTCCGCGCCGCCTTGGCGATCAGCGACTTCTTCGCCATGCTCAGCTCTCCTTGAAGGGGAAGCCCAGGAGCTTGAGCAGCGCCCGGCCCTCGTCGTCGGTCTTCGCGGACGTCACGACCGTGATGTCCATGCCCCGCGAGCGGTCGATCTTGTCCGGGTCGACCTCGTGGAACATGACCTGCTCGGTCAGCCCGAAGGTGTAGTTGCCGTTGCCGTCGAACTGCTTCGGCGACAGCCCGCGGAAGTCGCGGATACGGGGCAGCGCCGTGGCGAGCAGGCGGTCCAGGAACTCCCACATCCGGTCGCCGCGCAGCGTGGCGTGCGCGCCGATCGGCATGCCCTCGCGCAGCTTGAACTGCGCGATGGACTTGCGGGCCCGGTTCACCGCGGGCTTCTGCCCGGTGATCGCCGCCAGGTCGCGGATCGCGCCCTCGATCAGCTTGGCGTCCTTGGCCGCGTCGCCGACCCCCATGTTGACCACGATCTTGGTCAGCGAGGGGATCTGCATGACGTTGGCGTAGCCGAACTGCTCGCGCATCTGGCCCGCGATCTCCTCGCGGTAGCGCAGCTTCAGCCTCGGCGTCGGAACGGGACGCTCGGTAACGGTCTCGGTCATCGGTCTCAGATCTCCTTACCGCTACGGCGCGAGATCCGAACCTTCGTGCCGTCGTCGTTGGTGCGGTAACCGACCCGTGCCGGCTTGCCGTCCTCGACGATCGCGACGTTGCTGACGTGCAGCGGCGCCTCGACCGTGACGCGACCGCTCTCCTTGCCGGCACGCTGCTGGTCGGCCTTGATGTTCTTGGTGATGAGGTTGACGCCCTCGACGACGACCCGCTCCTCGCGGGGGATGACGCGCAGGACCTTGCCCGTCGCGCCCTTGTCCTTGCCGGCGATGACGATGACCTCGTCGCCCTTACGGATCTTCATCAGAGCACCTCCGGCGCGAGCGAGATGATGCGCATGAACTTCTTCTCGCGCAGTTCGCGGCCCACCGGGCCGAAGATACGGGTGCCGCGGGGGTCGCCGCCGTCCTTGATCAGGACGGCGGCGTTCTCGTCGAAGCGGATGTAGGAGCCGTCCGGGCGCCGGCGCTCCTTGCGGGTGCGCACGACGACCGCCTTGACGACGTCACCCTTCTTCACGCCCGCGCCGGGAAGGGCGTCCTTCACCGTCGCGACGATGATGTCGCCGACTCCCGCGTAGCGCCGACCCGAGCCGCCGAGAACCCGGATGCAAAGGATCTCCTTCGCACCCGTGTTGTCGGCGACCTTGAGTCGCGACTCCTGCTGGATCACGTCTAACTCCTGTTCGTCACACCGGTTCTCGGCGCCCCCTTCGCGGGCGCCGAGCCTGGTGGAACCAGACTGTGGTCAATAGCGGGACTGCGTCCCGCGGGCCTGCGGCCCTACTTGGCCTTCTCGAGGATCTCCACCACGCGCCACCGCTTGGTGGCCGACAGCGGCCGGGTCTCCATGAGACGGACGCGGTCGCCGACGCCGCACTCGTTGGCCTCGTCGTGCGCCTTGTAGTTCTTCGTGCGGCGGATCACCTTGTGGTACTTGGGGTGCTTCACGCGGTCCTCGACGGACACGACCACGGTCTTGTCCATCTTGTCGCTGACCACCAGACCCTCAAGGATCTTGCGGCTGGTCCGCTGCTCGGTCGTCTGCTCGGTCATTCGTTGCCCTCCGCGGCGTCCTCGACCGTCACGATGCCGAGCTCGCGCTCCCGCATCACGGTGTAGATGCGGGCGATCTCGCGCTTGACGGTGCGCAGCCGCCCGTGGCTCTCAAGCTGGCCGGTGGCGGCCTGGAAGCGGAGGTTGAACAGCTCCTCCTTGGCCTCCCGGAGCTTGGTGACCAGGACGTCCTCGGGCTCGGTCCGCAGGTCGTCGGCGGTAAGACCCTTGGCCATCAGGACTCACCCACCTCTCGCTTAACGATCTTGCACTTCATCGGCAGCTTGTGGATCGCGCGGGTGAGCGCCTCCCGAGCGACCTGCTCGTTCGGGTAGGAGATCTCGAACAGCACGCGGCCCGGCTTGACGTTCGCCACCCACCACTCCACGGAGCCCTTACCGGAGCCCATGCGGGTCTCGGCGGGCTTCTTGGTCAGCGGACGGTCCGGGAAGATGTTGATCCAGACCTTGCCGCCGCGCTTGATGTGGCGGGTCATGGCGATACGCGCGGCCTCGATCTGCCGGTTGGTCACGTACGCGCTTTCGACGGCCTGGATGCCGTACTCGCCGAACGTCACCCTCGTGCCGCCCTTGGCCATGCCGCGGCGCTTCGGGTGGTGCTGCTTGCGGTGCTTGACCTTGCGAGGGATCAGCATCGGTTACTCAGCTCCCCTCACCCTGCGGAGCAGCCTCGGCGGTCGGCGCCGGCTGCTCGGAACCCTGCTGCTGCTTCTGCTCGCCGCCACGGCCGCCGCCGGCGCCACCGGCACCACCGGCACCACCACGGCCACCGCGACCGCCGCGACCGCCGCCGCGACGCTCACCGCCGCGGCGCTCGCGGCCACCGCCGCCGCCCGCGGCGCGCTGCTGCGCGGCCTGCTGCTCGCGCTCGGCGCGCGTCTGCGCGGCCTCGCCCTTGTAGATCCACACCTTGACGCCGATGCGGCCGAACGTCGTCCGGGCCTCGTAGAACCCGTAGTCGATGTCGGCGCGCAGCGTGTGCAGCGGGACCTGGCCCTCGCGGTAGAACTCCGACCGCGACATCTCGGCGCCGCCGAGACGGCCGCCGCACTGGACCTTGATGCCCTTGGCGCCGGACTTCATCGCGGACTGGATCGCCTTGCGCATGGCACGGCGGAACGCGACGCGGCTGGACAGCTGCTCGGCCACGCCCTGCGCGACGAGCTGCGCGTCGATCTCGGGGTTCTTGACCTCGAGGATGTTCAGCCGGACCTGCTTGCCGGTCAGCTTCTCCAGGTCGCCGCGCAGGCGCTCGGCCTCCGCGCCGCGACGGCCGATGACGATGCCCGGCCGGGCGGTGTGGATGTTGACCTCGACACGGTCACGGGTCCGCTCGATCTCCACCTTGGAGATGCCCGCCCGGTCCATGCCCTTCTGCAGCATGCGCCGGATCTGGACGTCTTCCTTGACGTAGTCCTTGTAGAGCTTGTCGGCGAACCACACGGACTTGTGGTCGGTGGTGATGCCGAGCCGGAACCCGTGCGGGTTGATCTTCTGACCCACTACCGGGCCCTCCTCGTCTTCTTACCGCCGCCGGACGCGGCCACAGCGTCGTCTCGCGACTCCACGACCACGGTGATGTGGCTCGTGCGCTTGTTGATGCGGTAAGCCCGGCCCTGGGCGCGGGGGCGGAAACGCTTCAGCGTCGGCCCCTCGTCCACCCACGCGCGACTGACGACGAGCGTCCCCGAGTCGAGCTTGAAGTTGTGCTCGGCGTTGGCGATGGCACTCGCCAGCACCTTGCCCACCGGCTCACTCGCAGCCTGGGGGGCGAACCGCAGCACCGCCTGAGCCTCCGCGGCAGGCAGGCCGCGGATGAGGTCCACCACGCGGCGGGCCTTCCTGGGCGTGACGCGGATGAACCGCGCCTGGGCCCTGGCTTCCATCGCTGTTCCCTCTCTCCTACGTGCTAACTGCTCTGCCTGCTCAGCCTCGGCGGCTGCGGCGGTCTTCCTTGACGTGGCTGCGGAACGTCCGCGTCGGCGCGAACTCGCCGAGCTTGTGTCCCACCATCGAGTCGGTGATGAACACCGGGACGTGCTTGCGGCCGTCGTGCACGGCGATCGTGTGACCGATCATGTCCGGCACGATCATGGAGCGCCGCGACCACGTCTTGATGACGTTCTTGGTGCCCTTCTCGTTCTGCACGTCCACCTTCTTGATGAGGTGGTCGTCCACGAACGGGCCCTTCTTCAGGCTACGTGGCATAGCGAGCGACTCCTACCGCTTCTTCTTGCTGCGACGACGGACGATCAGCCGGTCGCTCGACTTGTTCGCCTGGCGAGTGCGGCCTTCCTTCTTGCCGGCCGGGTTCACCGGGTGCCGGCCACCGGAGGTCTTGCCCTCACCACCACCGTGCGGGTGGTCGATCGGGTTCATGGCCACGCCGCGGACGGTCGGGCGCTTGCCCTTCCACCGCATGCGGCCGGCCTTGCCCCAGTTGATGTTCGACTGCTCGGCGTTGCCGACCTCGCCGACCGTGGCGCGGCAGCGCACGTCCACCATCCGCATCTCGCCGGAGGGCATACGCAGCGTGGCGTACTTGCCCTCCTTGGCCAGCAGCTGGACGCCGGCGCCCGCGCTGCGGGCGATCTTGGCGCCGCCGCCGGGGCGCAGCTCGATGGCGTGCACGACCGTACCGGTCGGGATGTTGCGCAGCGGAAGGCAGTTGCCCGGCTTGATGTCCGCGCCCGGCCCGTTCTCCACCCGGTCGCCCTGGCGCAGACCGCGCGGGGCGAGGATGTAGCGCTTCTCGCCGTCCGCGTAGTGCAGCAGCGCGATCCGCGCGGTGCGGTTCGGGTCGTACTCGATGTGCGCGACCTTGGCCGGAACGCCGTCCTTGTCGTGCCGGCGGAAGTCGATCACGCGGTACGCGCGCTTGTGCCCGCCGCCCTGGTGCCGGGTCGTGATGCGGCCGTGGTTGTTGCGGCCGCCCTTCTTGGGGAGCGGACGCAGCAGCGACTTCTCGGGCTCGCGGCGCGTGACCTCGACGAAGTCGGCCACGCTGGACCCGCGACGACCCGGAGTCGTCGGCTTGTAATTACGGATGCCCATCTTTTTCGTTCATCCCTTGTCTGTCTTCGGGACGACCTGGCCTGTCTAGGCCGGGCCGCCGAAGATGTCGATCCGCTCGCCCTCGGCCAGGCTGACGATGGCGCGCTTGGTGTCCTTGCGCTTGCCGTAGCCGAACCGGGTGCGCTTGCGCTTGCCCTGCCGGTTGATCGTGTTCACGCTCGTCACCTTGACGCCGAACACCGACTCGACCGCCTGCTTGATCTGGGTCTTGTTGGCGTCCGGGCGGACGACGAACGTGTACTTGTTCTCGTCCAGCAGCCCGTAGCTCTTCTCCGAGACGACCGGCGCGATGATGATGTCGCGGGGGTCAGCGATCTTGTTCATGTGCGACCCTCCTCACTTCTTCTTCGCGCGCGAGACGAACTCGTCGTACGCCGTCTTCGTGAAGACGACGTCGTCGTTCACCAGCACGTCGTACGTGTTGAGCTGGTCGGAGACGATCACGTGCACGCTCGGCTCGTTGCGCAGGCTCTTCCAGGTCACGTCGTCCTCGCGGTCCAGGACCAGCAGGACGCGCTTGGCCGCGGTGACGTCGCGCAGCGCCTTCAGCGCCGTCTTCGTCTTCGGGGTGTCGCCCTCGATGAGGCCGTCGACCACGTGCACCCGGCCGAACCGGGCGCGGTCGGACAGGGCGCCGCGCAGCGCGGCGGCCTTCATCTTCTTGGGCGTCCGCTGCGAGTAGTCCCGCGGCTGCGGCCCGTGGACGACGCCGCCGCCGGCGAACTGGGGCGCGCGGGTCGAGCCCTGACGGGCGCGGCCGGTGCCCTTCTGCCGGTACGGCTTCTTGCCACCGCCGGAGACCTCGCCCCGGGTCTTGGTGGCGTGCGTGCCCTGGCGCGCCGCGGCCAGCTGCGCCACCACGACCTGGTGGATCAGCGGCACGCTGGTCTTCGCGTCGAAGACCTCGGCGGGCAGTTCGATGTCGAGCTTCGAAGTCACTTGCCCGCTCCCTTCACTGCGTCGCGGACCAGCACCACGCCGCCGTTGGGACCGGGAACCGCGCCCTTGATGAGCAGCAGGTTCTTCTCCGCGTCGATGGCGTGGACGGTCAGGTTCTGCACGGTGGTACGGGCGTTGCCGTGCCGTCCCGCCATGCGGAGGCCCTTGAAGACGCGACCCGGGGTCGCGCAGCCGCCGATCGAACCCGGCGAGCGGTGCTTGCGCTGGGTGCCGTGCGAGGCGCCGAGGCCCTTGAAGCCGTGGCGCTTCATGACACCGGCGGTGCCCTTGCCCTTGCTCGTCCCGGTAACGTCGATCTTCTGGCCGGCCTCGAAGACGCTGGCGGTGATCTCCTGGCCGAGTTCGAACTCGGTGGTGTCGTCGGCCCGCAGTTCGACGAGGTAGCGGCGCGGCGTGACGCCGGCCTTCTCGAAGTGACCCGTGCTCGGCTTGTTCACCTTGCGCGGGTCGATCTGCCCGAACCCGATCTGGACGGCGGTGTAGCCGTCCTTCTCCTGGCTCTTGAGCTGGGTGACGACACACGGCCCGGCCTGGACGACGGTCACCGGAACGATCCGGCCCTCATCGTCGAAGACCTGGGTCATGCCGAGCTTCTCGCCCAGGACGCCCTTCCTCTGCGTACTCATCTCTCGGTGCGTCCCTTAGAGCTTGATCTCGATGTCAACGCCGGCCGGAAGGTCGAGTCGCATCAGCGAGTCGACCGTCTTGGGCGTCGGGTCGATGATGTCGATCAACCGCTTGTGCGTGCGCATCTCGAAGTGCTCGCGGCTGTCCTTGTACTTGTGCGGCGAGCGGATGACGCAGTACACGTTCTTCTCGGTCGGCAGCGGCACCGGGCCCGCGACCTTGGCGCCCGTCCGCGTCACCGTCTCAACGATCTTCTTCGCGGAGGTGTCGATGACCTCATGGTCGTAGGCCTTGAGCCGGATGCGGATCTTCTGTCCCGCCATGGTGGCCTCGGTGTCCTTTGCTGTAGTGCCGCTGTTTACTTCAGTGGTCGTGACACGGCGGCCCGGTTGGGGTTGCCCGACGACCGGGCCGCCGTGTGACGAGAGGTGCTACTTGATGACCTTGGTGACGCGACCGGCGCCGACCGTCCGGCCACCCTCGCGGATGGCGAACTTCAGGCCCTCCTCCATGGCGACGGGCTGGATCAGCTCGACGCGCATCTCGGTGTTGTCGCCCGGCATGACCATCTCGGTGCCCTCGGGGAGGTTCACCACGCCGGTGACGTCCGTGGTCCGGAAGTAGAACTGCGGGCGGTAGTTGTTGAAGAACGGCGTGTGCCGGCCGCCCTCGTCCTTGGACAGGATGTAGACCTGCGCCTCGAACTCGGTGTGCGGGGTGTTCGTGCCCGGCTTGATGACACACTGGCCGCGCTCGACGTCCTCGCGCTTGATGCCGCGCAGGAGCAGGCCGACGTTGTCGCCCGCCTGGCCCTGGTCGAGCAGCTTGCGGAACATCTCGACGCCGGTGACGGTGGTCGAGGTGGACTCCGGCTTGATGCCGATGATGTCGACGGTCTCGTTGACGTTCACGACACCGCGCTCGATGCGGCCGGTCACGACGGTGCCGCGGCCGGTGATCGAGAAGACGTCCTCGATCGGCATCAGGAACGGCTTCTCGGTGTCACGCACCGGCTCCGGCACGTTCTCGTCGACGGCGTCCATCAGCTCGACGATCGACGCGGACCACTTCTCGTCGCCCTGCAGCGCCTGGAAGGCGGAGACGCGCACGACCGGGACGTCGTCGCCCGGGAACTCGTACTCCGACAGCAGCTCGCGGACCTCGAGCTCGACGAGCTCCAGGATCTCCTCGTCGTCCACCATGTCGCACTTGTTCAGGGCGACGACGATGTAGGGGACGCCGACCTGGCGGGCCAGGAGCACGTGCTCCTTGGTCTGCGGCATCGGGCCGTCGGTGGCGGCGACCACCAGGATGGCGCCGTCCATCTGCGCCGCACCGGTGATCATGTTCTTGATGTAGTCGGCGTGCCCCGGGCAGTCCACGTGCGCGTAGTGCCGGGCCTCGGTCTGGTACTCGACGTGCGCGATCGAGATCGTGATGCCGCGCTCGCGCTCCTCCGGCGCCTTGTCGATGTCCTCGAACGGCGTGAAGGGGTTGAGGTCCGGGTACTTGTCGTGGAGCACCTTGGTGATCGCCGCGGTAAGGGTGGTCTTACCGTGGTCGATGTGTCCAATGGTGCCGATGTTCACGTGCGGCTTCGTCCGCTCGAACTTGGCCTTCGCCACTGGTTGCTCCTTGTTGCGATCCTCGGCCGCCTAGACGACCGCTTCGTTTACGTCTTGGTGATCTGTGGGCAGGCCCGGGTGCTTACTCGCCCCGCGCCTTGGCGATGATCTCCTGCGCGACGTTCCCGGGAACCTCGGCGTAGGAGTCGAACTGCATGGTGAAGACAGCCCGGCCCTGGGTCTTGCTGCGCAGATCACCCACGTAGCCGAACATCTCGGACAGAGGCACGAGCGCCTTGATGACGCGCATGCCATGCCGCTCGTCCATGGACTGGACCTGACCGCGACGGCTGTTGAGGTCGCCGATCACGTCGCCCATGTTGTCCTCGGGCGTGGTGACCTCGACGGACATCATCGGCTCCAGCAGCGTGGGGGACGCCTTGCGGGCGGCCTCCTTGAACGCCATGGAACCGGCGACCTTGAACGCCATCTCCGACGAGTCGACCTCGTGGTAGGCGCCGTCCTGCAGGGTGACCTTGACGCCCACCATCGGGTAGCCGGCGAGGACCCCGAACTCCGCGGCCTCCTGGCAGCCCGTGTCGACCGAGGGGATGTACTCCCGCGGGATGCGGCCGCCGGTGACCTTGTTCTCGAACTCGTAGCCGTCCGACCCGCCGCCGAGCGGCTCCAGGTCGATGATCACGCGGCCGAACTGGCCCGAGCCACCCGTCTGCTTCTTGTGGGTGTACTCGACCTTCTCGACCTTGCGAGTGATCGTCTCGCGGTAGGCGACCTGCGGCTTGCCGACGTTGGCGTCGACCTTGAACTCCCGCTTCATCCGGTCGACGAGGATCTCCAGGTGGAGCTCGCCCATGCCCGAGATGACGGTCTGGCCGGTGTCCTCCTCCGTGCGGACCTGGAAGGAGGGGTCCTCCTCGGCCAGGCGCTGGATGGCGGTGCCCAGCTTCTGCTGGTCGGCCTTGGTCTTCGGCTCGATCGCGACGTGGATCACCGGCGCCGGGAAGTTCATCGACTCCAGCACGATCGGGTTCTTGTCGTCGCACAGCGTCTCACCGGTGGTGGTCTGCTTGAGACCCATCACCGCGACGATGTCGCCGGCGCCCGCGCGCTCGATCTCGGTGCGCTTGTTGGCGTGCATCCGGTAGATCTTGCCGATGCGCTCCTTGCGCTCCTTGACGGAGTTCATCACGTTCGCGCCGGACTCCAGGACACCGGAGTAGACGCGCACGAAGGTGAGCTTGCCCAGGTGCGGGTCGCTCGCGATCTTGAACGCGAGCGCGGAGAACGGCTCGTCCTCGCTCGGCTTGCGGATGAGGACCTTCTCCTCGTCGCGGACGGCGTGGCCCTCGATGGCCTCCACGTCCAGCGGCGACGGCAGGTAGCGGACGATCGCGTCCAGCAGCGGCTGCACGCCCTTGTTCTTGAAGGCCGTGCCGCAGGTCACCGGGGTGAGCTTCGCGGCGATCGTCGCGCGCCGGATGCCGTCGTGCAGCTGCTCCACGGTGGGCTCGTTGCCCTCCAGGTACAGCTCCATGATCTCGTCGTCGTTCTCCGCGAGGGTCTCGACGAGCTTGTCGTGCCACTCGCGGGCCGTCTCGGCGTGCGACTCGGGGATGTCGAGGGTGTCGTACATCTCGCCGAGCTTGGCCTCCTCGTTCCACAGGAGGGCCTTCATCCGGACGAGGTCGATGACGCCCTTGAAGTCGGCCTCGGCGCCGATCGGGAGCTGCAGCACCAGCGGCGTCGCGTTGAGCCGGTTCTCGATCATGTCGACGCAGCGGTGGAACTCCGCGCCGACCCGGTCGAGCTTGTTGACGAAGCACATGCGCGGCACGCCGTACCGGTCGGCCTGGCGCCACACCGTCTCGGACTGGGGCTCCACACCGGCGACCCCGTCGAACACCGCCACCGCACCGTCGAGCACCCGCAGGTTGCGCTCCACCTCGATGGTGAAGTCGACGTGGCCGGGGGTGTCGATGATGTTGATCGTGTGCTTGACGTCGTCGACGGGCCACTCGCAGGTGGTGGCGGCGGAGGTGATGGTGATCCCCCGCTCCTGCTCCTGTTCCATCCAGTCCATGGTGGCGGCGCCGTCGTGCACTTCACCGATCTTGTAGCTCATCCCCGTGTAGTAGAGGATGCGCTCGGTCGTGGTGGTCTTGCCCGCGTCGATATGGGCCATGATCCCGATGTTGCGGACCTTGGCCAGGTCTACACCGGTTTTGGTAGCCACTGCCGTCCTCGCGTCGTCTCTCGTCGTTGCAGATCCGCCGGGATTACCAGCGGTAGTGGGCGAAGGCCTTGTTGGACTCCGCCATCTTGTGCGTGTCCTCGCGCTTCTTGACAGACGCGCCGAGGCCGTTGCTCGCGTCGAGCAGCTCGTTCATCAGCCGCTCCATCATGGTCTTCTCACGCCGCTGCCGGGCGTAGAGCACCAGCCAGCGCAGCGCGAGGGTGGTGCTGCGCGCCGGCCGGACCTCGACGGGGACCTGGTAGGTCGCGCCACCGACGCGGCGGCTGCGCACCTCCAGAGTGGGCTTGACGTTGTCGAGCGCGCGCTTGAGCGTGACGACCGGGTCGTTGCCGGTCTTCTCGCGGGCGCCCTCCAGGGCGTCGTACACGATGCTCTGCGCGATGGAGCGCTTGCCGTCCAGCAGAACCTTGTTGATGAGCGCGGTGACCAGCGGCGAGTTGTACACCGGGTCAGCGATCAGCTGGCGCTTGCCAGCGGGGCCCTTGCGCGGCATCAGCTCTTCTCCTTCTTCGCGCCGTAGTGGCTGCGCCCTTGCTTGCGGTTCCGGACGCCCTGGGTGTCGAGGGAACCGCGGATGATCTTGTACCGAACGCCGGGGAGGTCCTTCACACGGCCGCCGCGCACGAGCACGATCGAGTGCTCCTGCAGGTTGTGGCCGACGCCGGGGATGTAGGCCGTGACCTCGATCCCGCTGGTCAGCCGGACACGGGCGACCTTCCGGAGCGCGGAGTTCGGCTTCTTTGGCGTCGTGGTGTAGACGCGCGTGCAGACGCCCCGGCGCTGGGGGCTGCCCTTGAGCGCGGGCGTCTTGTTCTTGGTCACCTTGTCCTGGCGGCCCTTGCGGACCAGCTGCTGGATCGTGGGCACCGCGTCTCCGTCTTCCTCGTACCGAGCCGGTAAGTCCTATTGCTGCAATCACCACCTCAGGTGAGGCTGTGACCTGCCGGTTTCCCGACCTCTCCGACCCACGCGGTCGGGCGTGTCGCCGCCCCACGGAAATTCAACCGCGCGAAACCGACACAGACCGCCCGGCCCTAACTGGGCCGAATCAAGCCGGGGAGTAGATGCGGCGCGCTGGGGCCGGCCAACCGGCCTCGCCGACACGCACGCATAGCGGCCCGCACACAGCGGGCACAAGTGAAGAGGTTACCGACCGCTCCGCCAAAGTGCAAAGCGAGGAGAAGAGCCGTGCTCGTCGCGGCGCCGCATCGCTTCGTCTCGCCTGGCGGCGCGCCGCGCGTTCAGGTTCTCGCCTCGCTCGAACCTGGCGTCGCACGGGATCGCGGGGCCCGGGTCGTCGACGGCCGGGGCGCCTCTGCTGCATTGTGACCCACGTTCCCACTTTTGGGGAAGTCGTGGAGCAGCTTTTGCGTCCCGGCCGTCTCGCGTTCTGGGAGTTTCGCGTCCTACAGGACGAAGGCGACCACCAGCACGACGATGATCACCACGGCCGCGACGGCGCCGCCGACCATCAGGAGCGTGTTCTTGCTGCCCTTGCTCTCTTCGCCGCCGTAGGTGGACGGCTGGCCGTACTGCCCCTGCTGACCGTACTGCTGGGGCTGACCGTGCTGGCCTTGCTGACCGTACTGCTGCTGACCGAACTGCTGGCCCTGCTGCTGGCCCTGCTCGCCGCCGGGCTGGCCGAACTGCTGCTGACCATAGCCCTGCTGTTCGCCATAGCCCTGCTGCTGGCCGTACTGCTGCTGCCCGTATTGCTGGCCCTGCTGCTGGCCCTGCTCGCCGTACTGCTGCTGACCGTAGCCCTGCTGCTCGCCGCCCTGGCCGTAGCCCTGCTGCTGCTGGCCGTAGCCCGGCTGCTGCGCCTGCTGCTGGCCCCACTGCTGCTGGCCCATGTCAAGCCGGGTGTGCTCGGCCATGCCGGGCGACTCGGCGGCGTGGCGCCCCTGGGAGGCGGCGGACGGGTCGAACGCCTCGGTCGGGCGCGCGTCCTCCACGTTGCCCTCACCGGGCGGACGGTACAGGTCGTCCACCGAGGGACCGGTCTGCTGCGCCCCGGCGCCGTAGCCGGACTCAGGCGGCGGAACCATCATCGTCCGCTCGTGGTCGGCCTGCCCCTGCTGCCCGCCGGGCTGGGACGACTCCGGCGACCACGGCTCGGGCGTGGACGGAGGCGTCGGGGCCTGCCACGGCTCGGCCGGAGGCTCCTGCCTGCGCTCGGGGCCGGTGGCGACGGGGATGTCGGTGCCGGGCGACCAGTGCAGCGTCGCCTGGTCGTCCACCACCGGGCGCTGCGGCTGCTGCGGCTGCTCGGGCGCACCGCCGGCCGGACCCGGGACGATCAGCGTCCGCTCTCCCCCGCCGTCCTGCGGCTGCGCGGGCCGCGGCGGCTGCTCGCCGTACTGGGGCTGGCCGTACTGCGGCTGCTGGTCCTGGGGCGCGCCGTGCATCGGCTGCTGCGGGTACCCGGACTGCTGCTGCGGAGGCTGCGGAGGCTGCTGCCCGTACGGCTGCTCGGGTTGTTGCCCCCACGGGGACTGTTCCGGCTGCTGCCCGTACTGCTGCTGCGGCTGCTCGTACTGCTGCGGCTGCCCGTACTGGGGCTGCTGCTCCTGCGGGGGCGGGTATCCGCCCGGCCCGGGAGGCGTGCCGTAGGGCATCTGCGGCTGCTGCCCGTACTGGGGCTGCTGCTCCTGCGGTGCGCCGTAGGGAGGCGGGGGCGGGGGCTGCTCGCCGAACTGCTGCATCGGCTGTTCGACCATCGTGGGGGGCGGCGGGGCGGGCGCCTGCCGCTCCTCATCGCGAGGCTGCGCCGGCTGTGCCGGGGGCCGGCCGCCCAACTGCGGAGCACCGAACACCACGGTGCGGTCACCCAGCGGCCGGGCGGGGGGCTCCTGGCCCTCCGGCGGCCTGGGGTGTCCCTCGTCCTCAGGCATCGGCCGCTGCGGACCCTGCGTGCCGTCGTTCTCGGTCATCGTCGGGCTCCTTCAGCGCCGTCGTCCCGGGGCTCCTCAGCTCCCGGAAGTCCGGAGACGCGCGGCGCATAACGCGGCCTCCGAACCTTGTCACCCATGTCCCCACCTGGCGGGCTTGCCATGCGTGGGCGTTCTCGCCACCAGCCTGCCCCGATCGCCGGTGGTATCGCAAATCACCACCCCTGATAGACGCGGGACGCCTCCGGAGCGTTCCGCCCCGGAGGCGACCTCCGCCGTGAACGTCAGGAATGCCCGATAACGCGATGGGGCCGGTACGGGGCCTGCATCCGGTCGATCTCCGCGTCCTCCAGCCGCAGGTCCGCCGCGGCGATCGCGTCGTCCATGTGCGTGAGCTTCGTCGCTCCCACGATCGGCGCGGTCACCCCCGGCTTGGCGAGCAGCCACGCGAGCGCCGCCTGCGCCGCCGGGACGCCCCGCTCCGCCGCGACCCCGCGCACGGCGTCCACGACGTCGAAGTCCGATTCCTCGTACAGGCTGTCGCCGTAGGAGTCGTTCTGGGACCGGACGGTCTTGCGCTCGCCGCCCCTCTCCCGGTTGCCCGCGAGCATCCCCCGCGCGAGCGGGCTCCACGGGATGACGCCCACCCCTTGGTCGAGACAGAGCGGAATCATCTCCCGCTCCTCTTCTCTGTAGACAAGGTTGTAGTGGTTCTGCATGGCCACGAATTTCGTCCAGCCGTGTTTGTCGGCGACGTGCTGCGCCTTGGCGAACTGCCAGGCGAACATGCTGGACGCCCCGATGTAGCGGGCCTTGCCCGACTTCACGACGTCGTGCAGTGCCTCCATGGTCTCCTCGATGGGCGTCCCGTAATCCCAGCGGTGGATCTGGTACAGGTCGACATAGTCGGTGCCGAGACGCGTGAGGGACGCGTCGATGCTCGCCATGACGTGCTTGCGCGACAGTCCCCGGTCGTTCGGGCCGTCTCCCATGGGGAGGCACACCTTGGTCGCCAGCACGTAGTCGTCCCTGCGAGGGAAGAACTTCGGCAGAAGCCGTCCGGTCACCTGCTCACTGACACCCATCGAGTACACGTCGGCGGTGTCGAAGAACGTGACGCCGCCGTCCACGGCCCGCCGGACGATCGGCTCCGCCGCGTCCTCGTCCAGGGCCCACGGCCGCACCGCCGGGTCGCCGTAGCTCATCATGCCGAGGCAGATCCGCGAGACCTTCATCCCGGTCTTCCCGAGCCGCACCTGTTCCATGACCTGTCTCCTCTCAACGTTCTCCACGGTGCCCCGCCACCCCAAGGATCACCAACCCGACTCCGGCGATCTCCGCCGGTCCGGGGACCTGCCGCAGCACCACGAGCCCGGTCACGGTCGCGGTCGCGGGGAGCAGCGACACCATCAGCGCGTAGGTGGCGCGGCCGAGACGCGCCATCGCGAGTTGGTCGCACACGTACGGGATGACGGACGAGGAGACCCCGACGCCGATCCCCGCGGCGAGCGCGACGGGATCGCCCAGCACCGGCACGGCCTGCACACCGCCGATGGGAAGGACGACCACGCTCGCGGCCACCATCGCCATCGCCAACCCGTCGATGCCCCCGGCGTCGGACCGCGCGGCCTTGTGGGCGACGACGATGTACACAGCGAACAGTGCGGCGTTGGCGAACGCGAAGACGAACCCGAGCGGCTCTCCTTCGATCCGGACCTCCGTCAGGACGTACACGCCTCCGACGGCCGCGCCGAGCGCGACGACGTTGCGCCCTGTCCTCACCCCTAGAGCGGCCAGGAGGATGACGGGCAGGAACTCGATCGCCGCCACCGTCGCCAGGGGCAATCGTGCGATCGCCAAATAGAAGGACGCGTTCATCGCCGCGAGCACAACGCCCCACAGCAGGACCGTCCGCCGGCTCCTGCCTTTGGACTTCCGCCATAGCCTGCGCCAGATTACGAAGACGGCGGCGGCGCTCCAGATTCGTATCCCTGCCACGCCCAGGGGCCCGACACGGGGGAACAGCAGCACGGCGAACGACGGCCCCAGGTAGTGGAAGACCGCACTCCCGACAAAGTACGACCAGGGCGGAAACGGCATGGTCGTATCGTCGGGCTGTCCGTACGTTGGGGGAATGGCGAACCGAAGGGGCCGACCGGGTCGCGCCTACGAACCCAAGCCGTTCGATCCGACCGACCTACAGATCCTCACCGAGCTGCAAAGGGACGGCCGAGCGTCCATCGCCGAGCTGGGCCGCCGCGTCGGGCTGTCCGCCCCGGCCGTCGCCGAGCGCGTCCAGCGCCTGGAGGACACCGGCGTCATCACCGGCTACCACGCCACCGTCGATCCGGTCACGCTCGGCTTCCCGATCGCGGTCCTGGTCCGGGTGAGCCCGAGCCCGCGCGAGCTGAGCCGCATCCCCAAGATCGCCGACGAGGTCCCGCAGATCGTCGAGTGCCACCGCATCACGGGCGACGACTGCTTCTACTTCATCGCGCACCTGCGCGCCGTCGAGGAGCTGGAACCGATCCTCGACCGCTTCACCCCGTACGCGAAGACCACGACGTCGATCCTCCAGTCGTCCCCGGTCCCCCGCCGCCCGCTGCCCCTCGCCTGACGCCCGCTAGGGATCCCCTGCCAGAGGCAGTGGGCGGGTCCCCGAGCGCGGTGAGGGACGCGGCTCATAAAATCCCCGGGCCTCCGCATCACATCCGCGGAGGGCCGCCGTCGCAGCGCCGAGGTCGCCGCGACACCTCGCAACGAAGAGAAGGGACACGGCAAGATGGAATTCCAGCGCTTGTCACAGGCAGCCGCCCTTGAGGTGGTGGCCGGTACCGATATCGACCCGTCCGAAGCGGCCCAGGCGATCAGCCGGGTCGACCAGTACGGCCGCGACGCCGTCATCAGCGCGATGGCGGCGGGCGCCACTGGTGACGAGGCCGTCGACGCTCTGGAACGGGGAGTCGACATGGGTCGATACACCCAGCAGGTCGGGTACGGGCGTCCGCACGAGGAGGCCATCCTCCGGAGCCTTACCTGATCCGGAGGAGGCCGAGAAGATGGCGACCGCAGAAGCGATCGTCGTGAGTTCCGCCTTCTGAGACCCCGGCAACCGTTCACCCCTGCCGGCCTCCGTACGCACTGTGCGGGGGCCGGACTGCCCACCCGGGGCAGAATGGCCCCTCGCGCACGCGAGGGGCCACCTGGTATGGGGCCGTCACCGGAGTGATGGCGGCCTGGTGTGGATCACAGCGCGGACGTCACGCCGTCGGCCACTTGCCCGACTGCTTGACGGTCACACCCTCCACCTTGTACTTCTTGTGGTCCTCCGCGTCCGGCACCACCACCACCTTGTACACCGCGTCCTGCGGCGTGATGTTGGCCTCCGAACCGAAGAACCCGGTCGCGAAGCGCTCGATCTCGGACTCGACCTCAACGATGTTGCCGCCGCGGACGGACGGAAGGTCGACCCGGCGTTCGACGGTGTTCGGCCGGTCGGGCCAGTCACGCCGGACGGTCACTCCCTCGACCGCGTACAGCTTGGAGTGGCTGAACCCTTCGTTCGTCAGCTTCGCGTGGTACTGGTCGGGGAACGCCAGCTCGGCGTCCGGGCCGAAGAACTCACGCGCCAGTCGTTCGATCTCCGCTTCGATCTCGGCGGCGTTGTCGCCGGTCACGCGGGTGATCTGAAGGGCGGGTTGCGGGTAGCTCATGAGAGCTCCTATGGGAAGGGGCGACGCGGCCGTAGAGACGGCGCCGCCCGATTTCGTTTGCTTCTCGCAGTGGGAACAGCCCGGTCAGTCCGAAGTTCCACTAGCGGACGTCCACGTGGGTTCGGGGTTCCGCCTGCTCAGCGCAGATTCCTCGCAGCTCGCCTACATCCGGTTGACGGCTAAGCCGTCTTCGGACGCGCTGCCCTGGTCCGCGGCCGGGTGGCAGGCGGAAAAACAAATAGGCGCAACCGGGGGGCGGGGTTCGGGATAGAGGGGGTGTCAGCACTCCCCCCGGACACGGAGACCGCACTCCATGAAGAGACGCCTATGGCCATGGTGAGCCATGCCAGGGACGAGCTGGACGATTCGCGGATCGTCGCCGCCTCCCTGGAGGACCCCGAAGCGTTCGGCGAGCTGTTCCGCCGCCACTCGCCGCGGCTCCACGCCTACGTCAGGCGGCGCCTCGGCGGGTCCCTCGCCGACGACGTGGTGGCGGAGGCCTTCGCGACCGCGTTCCGGCGGCGCGACAGGTACGACGGGCGCGCGGAGTTCGGCGCCTGGTTGTGGGGCATCGCGAGCAACCTGATCGCCAAGCACCACCGCCACGAGACCCGCATGTACCGGGCGTTCGCCCGGACCGGCGCCGACCCCGCGGAGGACGGCGTCGCCGACAGGGCGAGCGAGCGCGCCTCCGCGGCGGCGTGCGGCCCCGGCCTGGCGCGGGCGCTGGCGTCGCTGGGCGCGCAGGACCGCAACGCCGTCCTGCTGCTGGCGTGGGGCGAGATGTCCTACGCCGAGATCGCGGTGACGCTCGGCCTGCCGGTCGGCACCGTCAAGGCCAAGATCCACCGAAGCCGGGCCAAGCTGCGCAAGGCCCTCTCCGAGGAGTGACCATGGATGAAATCGACGCCCTGCGGCAGATGCGGACGGGGCTCGCCGTGGAGGAGGCCCCGGAGCTGCTCGCCCGGCGCATCGACTGGCGGGCCGGCGGAGCGCCTTCCCGGCCTCGGCGCCGTCTCCGGATCCAGCTGGTGAGCGTGGCGGCGACGGCCGCCGTGGCCGCCGGGACGGTCGCCGCCGTCGTCTCCACGGGGGACGGCGACCCGGACGGCGCCCCCCGCGTGGAGAGCACCGTCCCCCTGAAGGGCAATGCGCTGCTGGTCGCCGCCACCAACGCGTTGAAGGCGCCCACCGGCAGGTACTGGCACACCAGAACCGTCATGGGGGACATCTACGCGGTCGGCAAGAGCGCCGCGGACCACTACAAGGTGGACTCCAGGCAGGGGAACGAGGCCTGGTTCGGCCCGGACGGCAAAGGGCGCAGCACCCACATCGAGTTCGCCGACGTCCCGGTCACCGCCCAGGACAAGCGGAAGTGGGAGGTGGCGGGGTCTCTCAAGATGGTCCCCGTCCCGGACCCGGAAGGCACGGGGCAGACCGTGTTCCTCGACATGGCGTCCGAGGGAGGGCCGCCGAACTGGATGCCGGCCGACGACGACTTCGACGGCATGACCATGAAGCAGCTCACCGAGCTGCCCACGGAGCCGGAGGCGCTGAAGGAGGCCCTGCTCGGGCTCAGGGGGCACTGGCACGCCGTTTCCAAGAACGGCGAGAAGGCGGAGCCGATCCGCGCCTTGCGGGGGCAGGAGCGTGTGCGAGCTCTGAGCGACGTCGCCGGGGACCTGCTGTCCACCGCGCCGGCGCCGCCCAAGGTGCGCGCGGCGGTGTTCCGGATGCTCGCCGACCTGCCCGGAGTCAGGCCTGAGGGCCGGACGACCGACCCGCTCGGCCGCACCGGAACGGTGGTGTCGCTGCCGCTGACGACCACCGCGCCGCTCGGCCTGTTCACCGCCCCCAAGCAGCTCGGCACCTACCGGCGCCAGTTCATCGTCGACCCCGCCACCGGTTCCCTTCTGGCCATCCGCGACCTCGTGGCGAAGCCGCCCCACGGCAGCCGGCCGCTGCCGCCGGGTGACGACGGCCGGCCGCGCGCGCTGGAGGCGAAGGACATGCCCGACCGGTTCCACAAGCCCGGCGAGGTCGCCGCCTACCGGGCCTTCGAAGTCGCCGGATGGACCGACGCGCGTCCCCCGCGCTGACCCGGCCTGACGCCAAGGGGCCCGCTCCGTCCGGAGCGGGCCCCTTTCGCGGGTGGCGCCCTACGCGAAGGCGGAGCACTCCACGGTGGCGCGGCGTTCGGTCATGCCCTGCTGGACCGACGAGGTCACGCACGCGCGCTGCTTGTCGTTCAGCTTGGGCTGGCCGCACTCCTTGACGCTGGAGTAGGTGCGGCAGTCCTGGCGCGTGTTCTGGCCCCCCGGATCGGACGCCTGGGCGGCGGCCGCGCCGCCCACTCCCCCGATCCCGACCACAGCGGCGATCAGTGCCCCGGTCATGACCCTCTTCATGTGCTCTCTCCCCCGTCGCGTACTTCGAGCAACGACCGCCTTCATCCCCACCGCCAAAAACCCCAAAACCCGCCAAAGGATCAAGAAAACGACGTCCACCTTCCCGCCATCCTCCGGGCAACTTCCCAGGTCATCGGGTGAACTCGGCGCGGACGCCCAGCAGCCGCACCGGACGCCGCCCGGTGAACCGGTCGAGCGCGGCGAGGGCGGCCTCCCGGATCCGGTCCGGCTCGCCCGACGGCGCCTCCAGCGTCCGGCCGTGGGTGCGGGTGGTGAACGGCACGTACCGGACCTTGACGACGACGCGGGCGACGTCCCTGCCGTCCGCGGCCGCGTCTCCCGCGACCCTCCGCGCCAGCCGGACGACCTCGCGCCGCACGTCCTCCCAGTCGTCCAGATCGCGCTGGAAGGTGGTCTCGCGGCCGCACGAGCGCGGGACGTACGGGGCGTCGCTCACCGGGGAGCCGTCCCGCCCCTGGGCGAGCCGCACCAGCCACGGCCCGGTCGCGGGACCGACCTCCCTGGCCAGGGCATCGGGATCCGCGGCCGCGAGATCGCCCACCGTGGCGATGCCGAGCCCCTTCAACCGCTTGGCCGTCTTGGCCCCGATGCCCCACAGCGCGTCGGTCGGCCGGTCACCGAGCACCTCGAACCAGGTCTCCCCGGTGAGCCGGAAGACTCCGGCGGGTTTGCCGAAGCCGGTCGCCAGCTTCGCCTGGAGCTTGTTCTCCCCGATGCCCACGGTGCATTCGAGCCCCGTCGCCGCCCGCACCCGGTCGCGGATCTCCCGTGCCAGGTCCTCCGGGTCGTCGCCGTCGAGGGCCAGGAACGCCTCGTCCCACCCCAGCACCTCCACCACGACGCCGAGGCCGCGCAGCGTGGCCATGACCTGTGCCGAGACGGACTCGTAGAGCTCCCTGTCGACGGGCAGGAACACGGCGTCCGGGCATCGCCGCACCGCCGTGCGCAGGGGCAGTCCGGAATGGACGCCGTACTCGCGCGCCTCGTATGAGGCCGTGCTGACCACGCCGCGCTTGGCCGGATCGCCGTCCCCTCCGACGACGACCGGCCGCCCGCGGAGCTCCGGGTGCCGGAGCACCTCGACGGCGGCGATGAACTGGTCCAAGTCCACATGCAGGACCCACCGACCCACACCCCCATTGTCCCGCACCGGACCGAAGGCGCTCCTTCGGCCGGGCGTCGCGCTCCTAGCCGCCTTCCGCGGGGAAGAGCCATTCCAGTGCGGCGAGGGACTTGTCGAGGTATTCGCGGTGCCCGGTCTGGAGTCCGTAGGCCATGTCCTCCAGCACGCCGCACCTGGCGTAGAAGCCCGCGCGCGCCGTGATGTCTTCGACGTCGGCCCGGTATCCGCTCAGGGCCCGGTCAAGGGCCTCGGGTCCGAGGTCTCGGTAGAGCAGGCCGAAGTCACGGGCCGGATCGGTGATCGCGGCGTCGCTCCAGTCGATGACCCCGGTCACGGTCCACGCGTCCGGGTCGACGAGGACGTGTTCGATCCCCAGGTCGTTGTGGGAGAACACCAGCTCACGCGGGGCGGCCGGAGGCAGGGCGCCGAGAAACGCCTCCACGGCGGGACGGTGCGCGGGCGGCACCACCACCTGGGAGATCGAGGCGTAGATCTGCGCGGACTCCTCCGCCCACACCGCCATCGGCGCGTCGTCGGTCTCCACCAGGCCCGCCATCTCGGCGACCGGAACCGCGTGCAGCGCGCCGAGGAACTCCCCGAGCGCGACGGCGACGGAGCCGCCGTGGCCCGATCGCCGCGCCGGATCGGCATCGATCAGGGGGAGACCGGGGAGCTTGAAGTAGGCCAGGCAGCCCTGCTCGGCGACGGTGAAGCTCGGCTCGGGCACCGGTATGGGCGACACGTCCGCGACGGCGGCGAGCAGGCGGGCCTCGTCGCGGACCACCGCGGCCCGGCTCGCGGGGTCGGGCTCCTTGCTGAAACGGACGATCAGCTCGTCGTTGACCTGGAAGGCGATGTTGTCCTCGCCCTCTCCCAGCAGCACCACGGAGTGGATGTCGTAGCCGGGCATCTGCGCCGCCACCACGTCCCGGACGTCCGCGGCCCGGCCGCTCCCCTGCGTCACCATGTGCCTACGCCCGCCCCGCCCTCGATCCTCGTCACCCTTCGACGCTATCGCCTGAGATCAGCCACCAGACGAAACACCGGCCGTTTCGCCGACGGTTTCCGGCCGGGTCCGGGATCCTTTCATCGAACGACTTACGGAGGCGGCCGCATGAGCACACCGCACCATCCCGCCGGTGGCGCCCGGCCCTGGCCCACCGACAAACTGAACGCGCTGCGCCTCGGCCGGCGGCTGGTCACCGAGGTTCCCGTCACCCGAACCGGCCGGCGGGCCTTCGTCGACATCACCCCGCTCAGCACCCTGGCCGACGCCCAAGCCCGGCGAGAAGGCTGGAGACAAGCCGCCCACGGCCGCACCTTCCGGTTGCAGCACTGGGACTATGACGCCGAGCGCATCGCCGGCTTCGACTACGACATCGGAGCCGTTCTGGTCAAAGCCACGACGGTCGCCGGTGAAGGTGAGCTGACCGCGACGCTCGAAGCGTGGCAACTGCACCCTGACCAGTTCCTGTATCCCTGGGAGACCGACGACCCGAAGTAGCCGCAGGACGTCGCGCGTTCGACGGGCCGGCTGTTGCGGGCCGACGCAGATTCATGCTTCGCGGACGAAAGTGGCGCAGTCCGGGCAGTCGTCGAGGTAGCGGTGCCGGCACTCGACGGTGTGCCGCAGAAAGGTGATCGCCTGCTGTCGGTGGGCGACCTCGCTCTCGAGTGCGCCGATCTTCGCCTTCACGACCGCCTGTGCCGCCGACCGCGTCGGCGCCATCGCGGCGGTGACCTCGGGCAGCGAGAGCCCGACCCGCCGCAGTTTCAGCACCGTGCGCGCCTGCTCCAGAGCACTGTCGTCGTAGACGCGGTAGCCGTTGCCGTCGCGACGCACGGTGAGCGCTCCGGCGTCTTCCCAGTGCCGCAGCACGTGGGCCTCGACCCCGAGTTCGGCGGCCGCTTCCCCGATCTTCATCACCACGCGCGCCTTGCCTTCATGTCGACCTGAACCCCTAGCGTCTCGATCATGCCTGACAGCACCCCTAAAGCGGGCCCCCGCCCCCCTTCATCGATCCTGGTCACCGGCGCGGCCGGCAATCTCGGCCGGGAGGTCGTCACCCGTCTCCAGGCGCATGGCGGGCACGTCCGGAGCCTTGTGCGCCGTCCGATTGGTCCGCGTGCCGGAGTGGAGTCCGTGGTCGGCGACCTCACGGATCCCGCCGTTGTCCGCGAGGCGCTCGTGGGCGTCGACGCCGTCTTCCTCATCTGGCCGCTGCTCGATCCCGTCCCCGCCCACGACCTGGTCGCGGAGCTCGCTGCGGCAGGACCCCGTGTCGTCTACCTGTCCACGACCGCCATAGACGACGGATCCGCTCGCCAGAGTGATCCCATCGCCCAGGTGCACATGGACATGGAAGGCCTGCTCCACGAAGCCGGCCTGCACCCGGTGGTGCTGCGCAGCGACACGCTGGCCTCCAACACACGTGGCTGGGCGCCGCAGTTGCGGGCGGGCGACGTGGTCTCAGGCCTGGACATCGCGCGCACAGCCGTCGTGGACGAGCGCGACGTCGCTGATGCGGCCGTAACCGTACTGCTCGCGCGCCATGACCGGCTAGACCAGGCGTTGCACGTGCTGACCGGCCCCGAGGTCCTCAGCCGCGCCGACCAGGTCGCTCACCTCGGTGCTGCTCTCGGACGGCCGCTGCGCTTCCAGGCGCTGCCCGCCGATCTGGCGCGATCGAAAATGCTCGCGGACGGTCGTCCCGAGCCGCTGGTCGACGCGCTGATCGCTGCCTCGGTGCGGCGGCCTGAGTCGAACCGCGTCACCGATCACGTCGAGCGCCTGACCGGCCGGCCGGCGGGCGCCTTCGCGAAGTGGGCGCTGGACCACGTCGCCGACTTCGGGTGAGTGGCCGCTCCGGTCAGACTTCCCAGAGGGCGAGGACGGCGGTGACGTGGTCGACGGCTTCCCGGCAGAACCGTGGCATGCACTCCCGGAGCGGCTCGACGATCGCATCGGGAACGGTCCCGGTCCACGGCCGGACGGGCGTCTCTCCGCCGGTCAGGGGCGGAGGACGATCTTGCCGTGCGTGTGGCGCCGTTCCAGTTCGCGGAAGGCGTCCCGCACCTGGGCCAGCGGGTAGACGTTGGCGATCGTCACTTCCAGCTCTCCCCGTGCGGCGAGGCGGGCCAGCTCGCCGAGGACGGCCGCGCACGCCGCCGTGCTCTCTCCGGCGGTCTGCGCGCCGACCCTGGCCGCGGTCCCCCAGTCGCGGATCGTGTTGATCCGCTCGGGCCGCACGCCCAGCTCCACCGCCAGGTCGACGTAGCCGGTGCCGAACGTGTCGATGAACGCGTCGACCGTCCCGCCGGAGGCCTGCTCGATCCGCTCGGCCACGCCGTCCCCGTACTCGACCGGGATGACGCCGTGCTCCTTCAGCCAGGCGTGGTTCGGCTCGCTCGCCAGCCCGATCACCGTGGCGCCGCGCCGCCGCGCGAGCTGCACGGCGAGGGACCCGACGCCGCCCGCCGCGCCGGAGACCACGACCGTGTCGGACGGTCCGGGGTCGACCGCGAACACGCAGGCGTACGCGGTCGCGCCCGCCACCTGCAACGATCCGGCCACCTCCCAGGACAGCCCCGCCGGGCGCGGCGTCAGCCGGACGTCGTCGACCGCGACGAACTCCGCGTGGCTCGCCCTGTCGTGGGTGAAGCCGAGGACCTCGTCGCCCACCGCGAACCCGCGCACCTCCGGCCCGAGCTCCACGATGACACCGGCCAGGTCGGTGCCCTGCCCGGAGGGGAACGTCGCGGGCCAGCGCGCGTGCAGCCCGCCCTCCCGGATATGCGTCTCGCCGGGCTGGATCCCCGCCGCGCGGACCTCCACCAGCACCTGCCCGGGACCGGGCACCGGACGCTCCACATCCTCCACCCGCAGGACGTCGATCCCGCCGTACTCGTGGAACCGCACCGCCTTCATCGCGTGATCACCGCTCTTCCTCGTCCGTCGCGGCCTTCGCTGGCCGCGCTTCCGAGCCTGCCCTGTTTCCCGCAGCGGAGGAACGGACCGTTCTCCCTAGGATCGCCAGTCCGAGGATGCCCGGGACGCACCACGGCGGGCCAGCCGATTCTCCGCGGCGGCCGTCGCGCTGGTCGTGGCGGCCGGCCGGTCGGCGTGACTCCTGCGCCGTCCAGCCTCGGCGCCTCCCTCCGTGGCCGCGACGGCCGCCTGGACGACGGCGGGCGCGTCTCCCCTGCTCGTCCTCGTGGCGCTGGTCGGGCCGGGACGGCTGCGTCCGCTGCTGACCTGGGTCCCCGACGCCCTCCATCGCCCCCTGCGCCGCCGCGGCGGCCGGGGCCGCACTGCCGGTCCTCCGCCTCGTCCTCGCCGTCCGCGCACGCCGCAGGAGCCCGTAACGGAGCGGCCAACGCGATGGGAAAAGGGCAAGACCCCGTCACAGTAGAAGCGGGCCCGGCATCGCCGGACCCGCTTCACGTCAACGGTGATCAGCTCACCGCTGCTGCTCCTGGGCGTGTTGCCTCCGCGCCTCCGTGCGCAGGTCGTTCGCGACGGCGTCGACGGAGGTGCCCGGGCTGACCGAGACGATCAGCTCCCTGGAGTGGATGCCTTCGACGACCTCGCCGCTGACCTCCAGGTCCACTGTCCGGCCGGTGGCGACGGCCGTCTCCAGCGCCTCGTAAGCGGCGGCCCGGGGGTCGCTGCTCTGGGACGTTACGCGTTCGCGCATTACGTCTCCTTCTGGGGTGTTTCAATTGGCTCCCGCAAGCGGGACTTCACACGGGAGACCGTCCCAGGGGAGGTGGACGACGCCAGTCGGCGCGGGGCCACTGCCAGCAAGGACTGCCTGGATGTGGAAGTCACCCCGGCGGAAACGGGCGAGGCCCCTTCCGGAGATTCCGGAAGGGGCCTCGCCTTTGCGCTGCTTCGGTGCGCGTCAGCCGCCTCAGCGGTTGTACTGACCGAAGTCGTACTCCTCCAGCGGGACGGCCTCGCCGGAGCCCTGCCCGAAGGCGTACTCGGCGCCGTCGTCGTAGGAGCCGACGGAGTACACCGCCGCCTTCGCCTCCTCGGTCGGCTCGACCCGGACGTTGCGGTACTGCGGCATGCCGGTACCGGCCGGGATGAGCTTGCCGATGATGACGTTCTCCTTGAGGCCGAGCAGCGGGTCGCTCTTGGCGTGCATCGCGGCCTCGGTGAGCACCCGGGTCGTCTCCTGGAAGGACGCCGCCGACAGCCACGACTCGGTCGCGAGCGAGGCCTTGGTGATGCCCATCAGGACGGGGCGGCCGGCGGCGGGGACCCCGCCCTCGGCCACGACGTTCCGGTTCGTCTCCTCGAAGATCGGCCGCTCGACCAGGTCACCCGGGAGCAGGTCGGTGTCGCCCGACTCCAGGATGTTCACCCGCTTCAGCATCTGGCGGACGATGATCTCGATGTGCTTGTCGTGGATCGACACGCCCTGCGACCGGTACACCTCCTGCACCTCCTGGACGAGGTGGAGCTGCACGGCGCGGGGACCGAGGATGCGCAGCACCTCGTGCGGGTTGATCGCACCCGCGATGAGCTGCTGGCCGACGCCCACGGCCTCGCCCTCCTTGACCAGGAGGCGGGACCGCATCGGCACCGGGTAGGCGATCTCGTCGGAGCCGTCGTCCGGGACGATGACGACCTTGCGGGCCTTCTCCGTCTCGTCGATCTTGACGCGGCCGGCGACCTCGCTGATCGGGGCCACACCCTTGGGGATGCGGGCCTCGAACAGCTCCTGGACACGCGGCAGACCGTGCGTGATGTCGCCGCCCGCCACACCGCCGGTGTGGAAGGTGCGCATCGTCAGCTGCGTGCCGGGCTCGCCGATGGACTGCGCGGCGATGATGCCGACGGCCTCGCCGACGTCCACGCGCTTGCCGGTGGCCAGCGAGCGGCCGTAGCAGGCGGCGCAGACACCGATCTTGGCCTCGCAGACCAGGGCGCTGCGGGTGCGGACCTTCTCCACGCCCGCCTCGACCAGGCGCGTCACGACCGCGTCGGACAGGTCGGTGTCGGCGGGGAAGATGACCGTCCCGTCGACGACGACGTCCTCGGCGATGGTGCGGCCGACCAGGCTCGTCTCCGAGGTGGCGAGCTTGACCAGGGTGCCGTCCTGCAGCCGGTCGGCGACCTCGAAGGGGATCGTGCGGTCGGTGCCGCAGTCCTCCTCGCGGACGATGACGTCCTGCGCGACGTCCACCAGGCGCCGGGTCAGGTAACCCGAGTCGGCGGTGCGCAGCGCGGTGTCGGCCAGGCCCTTGCGGGCGCCGTGCGTCGAGATGAAGTACTCGACGACCGACAGGCCCTCGCGGAAGGACGACTTGATCGGACGCGGGATGGTCTCGCCCTTGGGGTTGGAGACCAGGCCGCGCATACCGGCGATCTGGCGGAGCTGCAGCGGGTTGCCTCGGGCGCCCGACTGGATCATCATCCAGATCGGGTTGGCCTTCGGGAACGCCTTCTCCATGTCCACCGCGACGTCCGCGGTGGCCTTGTTCCAGATCTCGATGAGCTCCTGCTTGCGCTCGTCGTCGGTGATCAGGCCGCGGTTGAACTCCCGCTGCACCTTCTCGGCGCGCGCCTCGTAGCCGCCCAGGATCTCCGCCTTGTTGGGCGGCGTGATGACGTCGTCGATCGCGATCGTGACGCCGGACCTGGTCGCCCAGTGGAACCCGGTGCTCTTCAGCGCGTCCAGCGCGTTGGCGACGGCCACCTTCGGGTAGGTCTCCGCCAGCTCGTTGACGATCGCCGAGAGCTGCTTCTTGCCGATCTCGTCGTCCACGAACGGGAAGTCGTCCGGCAGCGTCTCGTTGAACATCGCGCGGCCGAGCGTCGTCTCCAGCCGGTAGGGCCGGCCGGGCTCGTAGCCCTCGGGCGCCTTCCAGCCGCGCGGCGGCGGGACGTCCTTGAGCCGGATCTGGATCCGGGCCTGCAGGTCCAGCTCGTGCCGGTCGTAGGCCATGATGGCCTCGCCGATCGAGCCGAACGCGCGACCCTCGCCGACCGCGCCGTCCTTCTGCGTCGTCAGCCAGTACAGGCCGATGACCATGTCCTGGGTGGGCATGGTGACGGGCTTGCCGTCCGACGGCTTCAGGATGTTGTTGGTCGACAGCATCAGGATCCGCGCCTCGGCCTGCGCCTCGGCGGACAGCGGCAGGTGCACCGCCATCTGGTCGCCGTCGAAGTCCGCGTTGAACGCGGTGCAGACCAGCGGGTGGATCTGGATGGCCTTGCCCTCGACCAGCTGCGGCTCGAACGCCTGGATGCCGAGCCGGTGCAGGGTCGGCGCCCGGTTCAGCAGCACCGGGTGCTCGGTGATGACCTCTTCCAGCACGTCCCACACGACCGGGCGGGCCCGCTCGACCATCCGCTTGGCGGACTTGATGTTCTGCGCGTGGTTGAGGTCGACCAGCCGCTTCATGACGAACGGCTTGAACAGCTCCAGCGCCATCTGCTTGGGCAGGCCGCACTGGTGCAGCTTCAGCTGCGGGCCGACGACGATGACCGAACGGCCGGAGTAGTCGACGCGCTTGCCCAGCAGGTTCTGCCGGAACCGGCCCTGCTTGCCCTTGAGCATGTCGGACAGCGACTTCAGCGGACGGTTGCCCGGCCCGGTGACCGGGCGGCCGCGGCGGCCGTTGTCGAACAGCGCGTCGACGGCCTCCTGCAGCATCCGCTTCTCGTTGTTGACGATGATCTCGGGAGCGCCCAGGTCGAGCAGGCGCTTGAGCCGGTTGTTGCGGTTGATCACCCGGCGGTACAGGTCGTTCAGGTCGGACGTGGCGAACCGGCCGCCGTCCAGCTGGACCATGGGACGCAGGTCCGGCGGGATGACCGGGATGCAGTCCAGCACCATGCCGAGCGGGCTGTTGCGGGTGTTGAGGAACGCCGAGACGACCTTCAGCCGCTTGAGGGCGCGGGCCTTCTTCTGGCCCTTGCCGGTGCGGATGATGTCGCGCAGCTTCTCGGCCTCGGCGTCGAGGTCGAAGTTCTGCAGCCGCGCCTGGATGGCCGCGGCGCCCATGCCGCCCTCGAAGTACTTGCCGAAGCGGTCGCGCATCTCGCGGTAGAGCAGCTCGTCGCCCTCCAGGTCCTGGACCTTGAGGTTCTTGAAGCGGCTCCAGACCTCGTCGAGGCGGTCGAGTTCGCGCTGCGCGCGGTCGCGCAGCTGCTTCATCTCCCGCTCGGCGCCGTCGCGCACCTTGCGCTTCTGGTCGGCCTTCGCGCCGGCCTCCTCCAGCTCCGCCAGGTCGCCCTCCAGCTTCTGCTGGCGGGCCTCGACCTGCGCGTCGCGGGCCTGCTCGATCTGCTGGCGCTCCACGGAGATGTGGGCCTCCAGCGTCGGCAGGTCGCGGTCGCGCCGCTCGGCGTCCACGCTGGTGATCATGTAGGCCGCGAAGTAGATGATCTTTTCGAGATCCTTCGGAGCCAGGTCCAGCAGGTAGCCGAGCCGGGACGGGACGCCCTTGAAGTACCAGATGTGCGTGACGGGCGCGGCCAGCTCGATGTGGCCCATCCGCTCACGGCGCACCTTGGCGCGAGTCACCTCGACGCCGCAGCGCTCACAGATGATGCCCTTGAACCGGACGCGCTTGTACTTGCCGCAGTAGCACTCCCAGTCGCGGGTAGGACCGAAGATCTTCTCGCAGAAGAGCCCGTCCTTCTCCGGCTTGAGGGTCCGGTAGTTGATCGTCTCCGGCTTCTTCACCTCGCCGTGCGACCACTGGCGGATGTCGTCGGCGGTCGCCAGACCGATGCGAAGCTCGTCGAAGAAGTTGACGTCAAGCAACTGTTTTCCCCTTGAGTTCTCAGACCTCGTCGACGCTCATCGCGCCCTCGTTCGGACGGCGGGAGAGGTCGATGCCGAGCTCCTCCGCGGCGCGGAAGACGTCCTCGTCGGTGTCGCGCATCTCGATGGACATGCCGTCGCTGGAGAGCACCTCGACGTTGAGGCACAGCGACTGCATCTCCTTGATGAGCACCTTGAAGGACTCGGGAATGCCGGGCTCGGGGATGTTCTCGCCCTTGACGATGGCCTCGTAGACCTTCACACGGCCGAGGACGTCGTCGGACTTGATGGTCAGCAGCTCCTGGAGGGCGTAGGCGGCGCCGTAGGCCTCCAGTGCCCAGACCTCCATCTCACCGAAGCGCTGGCCGCCGAACTGGGCCTTACCGCCGAGCGGCTGCTGGGTGATCATGGAGTACGGGCCGGTCGAGCGCGCGTGGATCTTGTCGTCGACCAGGTGGAGCAGCTTGAGGATGTAGATGTAGCCGACCGAGATCGGGTCCTTGTAGGGCTCGCCGGTCCGGCCGTCGAACAGCCGCGCCTTGCCGCCCGGGCCGACCATCCGCTGGCCGTCGCGGTTCGGGAGCGTGCTCTCGATCAGACCGGTGACGTCGTCCTCGCGGGCGCCGTCGAACACCGGAGTGGCGGTGTTCGTCCAGGCCGGAGCCTCGTCGGCGCCGATGGCCCTGAGGGCCTGCTTCCACTCGGCGTCGTCGCCCTCGACCTTCCAGCCGCGGGAGGCGACCCAGCCGAGGTGGGTCTCCAGGACCTGTCCGACGTTCATGCGGCCGGGCACGCCCAGGGGGTTCAGGACGATGTCGACGGGGGTGCCGTCCTCCAGGAACGGCATGTCCTCCACCGGCAGCACCTTGGAGATGACGCCCTTGTTGCCGTGCCGGCCCGCGAGCTTGTCCCCGTCGGTGATCTTGCGCTTCTGCGCCACGTACACCCGGACCAGCTCGTTCACGCCGGGCGGGAGCTCGTCGCCGTCGTCGCGGGAGAACACCCGAAC